>CADBRS010000217.1 GCA_902797125.1 uncultured Ruminococcus sp. | reverse complement strand
CATCCAAATGTAGAATATCCCCGGACATAGAAATGCCCACCGTTCAAGTCCTTGCGGATTGGAACGATGGGCATCTGTTTTTTGGGATTATCTGAGATGCAACTCAAAGACAATATGTTTTTTGGGTCTCCGGACGATCCATGTTTCCTCGTCATACATACCCGGCCGGGTGCCTGTTCCGGGAGCAACCAAATAGACCTTGTCCTTCTTCGGCAAACGCACGCGAACAAAGATCTGAGGAGCAACTTCAGGCTTTTCAAGATCGATGGTGACGAGCACCTTCTTGTCCTTGCGTTCGATGGTATAGGACACTTTGCCGTAGTAGGTATAAGCGTCTTTGACAGCGATCCTGCAGCCGGGTTTCAGCCAGACCCGCGGCGTTCCTTTGGCCAGCCATAAAACACCGTCATCCTCGGCGACCAGCATGTTCCGGAAGTTCTCAACGACCCATCCTGCCGTTCCGTTATCCGGATCCTGGCAAGGCACAAAGACATTCGGATGGGCATGTTCCCAAAGGAGTCCGTTCGTCCCGACCATCATGACGGCATGATTGAAGAAGAACTGCAAGAAGTTGGGAATGTCGTCCTCACGCAGGTAAAGGTTCGCGTTATGCGAGATCTTAGGAAGATCTGCAAACGTATTCCAGAACCAAATGTCTTTGCTGTCCGGTCCGATCCGGTCCGCTTTTCCGGAGATCTTTTCCAGCGCTTTTTCGTTCTCTTTCGTCTTTGCATCCGCGACCGGGTGATCGACTTTGGGCAGGCTTGCCAGAGAGATCTTCATCCCGGCTTCCTGCATTCCGTCCAGCGTCGAGTGCATCCACGGGTCGTGAGACGGCAGGAAACTCCCGGGCTCGCCGAGCAGCAAAGCGCCGTCGTAGAGATCGGAGATCCCTCTGTTATATTGTGGCACGTTGGTCTCTTCCTTGTAGTAGAGCAAGCCCCCGGCGTGCGCCATTCTGGGCACGAAAGGATGGGATAAGCCGTCTGATGCCTTTCTGACCGGCGCATGGAGCACTTCACGGCACAGCGCGGCATTCAGATCTTTCCGGTATCTTTCCAATTCTTTTTCGTAGTATTTCAGATCGGGGTCCCCGATCTCCCGAAGCACGGTCACCAGCGCGGCAAGGCCCTCGTAAGCGGCCGCATTATCCGTGTAATACCATCTCCAGTCCGAAGAAGGCAGCGCATAGTCTCCAATCATCGTCGGAGGCATCAGACCGTAGACGTGCATCTTTCTCCGGTTCGGAACGTCTTTCATGTAATTGTTCTTTTCCCGGATGATGAAATCCGCGGCCTGCTTGATACGCGGCAGCCGTTCGTCCAGCCAGGCTCTGTCCTTGTGATACAGATACCTGTGAAGCATGGAGAACATGATCTTGCCGGTCGAGCTGTGGGTGCCTTCGTGGAAATAGCCCATGTCGAACCGCATGCCTTTGGCCCACTCCAGAGAGCCCGCGGGATCCTCGAAGTCTCCGTCGGATTTGATGCCGGGGGATTTCAGGAAATAATCGTAGATCAGATCGGCTTCTTTGAGCAGTCCGGTCATTTCCATTGCCAAAGCGGGACGGGCCACTTCGGAGGTCAGCATGCCCCACATGTTGCGTCCGCGCAGCTGATTGTCGGCATGTTCGTAAATCTTTTGGAAGTAAGGATCCGGGACCTCGACCCGGACGCCAGGCTCGGGGGCTTCCGGGAACCGATCCAGCGTTGTTCCCTCCGGGCATCTCCAAAGTCTCGTATGTTCGAATATCTCCTTAAAGCTTTTGGCTTCGGGGTGCTTGCGCACGCGTTCCCGGTAGGATTCGGGACGCGTTTTCTTGCATTCGGACAGATACTGTCTGGCTGTTCTGGGATCGTTGGCATTCTTCAGATAGACGCCGTATTCAGGAACGAAAATCGGCTCGTTGACCAGATCCCTGAGCAAAACGGTCACACCGATCCCGCGTTTTCTGTCCAGCACGACCGTCAGTCTGCTGTCGTTGCCGAAGCGGCTGACCGGTGAATAGAAGCATTCGAAAGTCGCCTTTTTCCCTTTCCGGCTGTATGTCAAGGGGTCTGCATAGGCCACATGGGTATCCACCACTCCGCTGAAATCATATTCCTTTCCTGCGTCTCCGATCCCCCAGTTGACGGCAACGGTAAATCTTTGCCAATTGCCCAAAGCCGGACTCGTGACCGCCATTTTCGGGACCGGGCAATTCTCCGGGCCGAATATGCAGACGAGTTCGGTTGCAGCCTTGACCTGCATGCTGTAAGCCCAGTCCATCTGCCATTCCGGATCCGCGCGATAGACCCAAGTCAGACCGTCCGGAGAGATCTCCGGGCCTTTCAGGATCCTGTCCGAGGTCAGACCGAACCAGCCCCAGGCCGTCGGGAAAATGCGGGCCTCGATCTGGTCAGCGGATGGAAGGACGTCCCCTGCCTTGAAAGTCAGGGTCAGGATCAGATCGGTCAGTCCGCCTTCCCACAGCATGCCCTCGATCAGCGAGCCTTTAGGGCTCGGGAGCATGGGATTGGCAATATCGTCCTGCTTGTAGAACGGACTCTTGACCTGGTCCGGTCCCAAAGCATCATAAGCTTTTCTGTATACTTCTTCGACACGCTTCAGCCGTCTGGGAATGAAATAGGCTTCCGGTCTGGACTGAACTTCTCTGTCGCGTCTCCAGATATAACTCCAGCGAGACAGCTCGACAGGGCGATTTTCAAGTTTCTGGTGAGACATGAGAACTCCTTTCAAAAAAGTCCGGCGCCGCCGGACTTTCTGTCTGTTTCAATATACCCGGCAAAAATCAAATGTATTTGGCAATGACTTCGCCTGCGTCTTCTGCCGATACGGAGCAGGTCATCACCAAGCGGACCTTGTTCCTGTCGGCCAGTTTTTCAAGTGAGGGGAGAACGGATTCAAAATCCTCTTTGGATTTGCAGATCCGCAACACTCCGTCTACGAATATATCCGTCACGTCGCTGTTGGACGCAACGATCCCTGCAATCAGTCCGAACAATTGATCTCCGTTTTTGACGCCGTATTCATCCGTGTTGACGAGACGAGCCGTATACTTGACGTCATATCTGAGCTTTTCGCCCTGCTCGATGCAAACGACGTTTCCGTTGGTCTTGTCGAGCGCTTCATTGAGCTGGCGAATCAGATTTTTTGTTTTTCCGGAGCCTTTCAGACCGATGATCAAATTTAGCATGGCTTTACCACCCTTCTTAAGTTGTTCGATTGGGTAATTCAATTATATAGCATAAAGTTAAAAAAATCAAGTTGCAAAAAAAGTTTTTGCCCCGTTTCGAAAAAGGTCAGGAACGGGCGCCGATCCTTTTCTCGAGTTTGGCTTTTTCTTCTTCGTATCCGGGTTTTCCCAAGAGTGCATACATGTTCTTCTTGTAGGCTTCCACGCCGGGCTGATCGAACGGATTGACACCGGACAGATAGCCGGACATGGCGACGGCAAGTTCGAAGAAATAGATCAGATAACCGATGTCATGCGGCGTACAGCCATCGAGTTCGAGCAGGATGCCGGGGACACCCCCGTCTTCGTGCGCGAGCAAGGTTCCCTGCATCGCGGTCTTCTTGACGTCATCCAGTTTTTTGTCGTCCAGGAAGGACAGTCCGTCCACGTTGTGCGGGTCCGTCGGGATCACGCAGCGGTTGGGCATATTCCGGATCGAGAGCACGGTTTCGAACAGATTCCTGTTTCCGTCCTGGATGAACTGGCCCATGGAATGCAGATCGGTCGAGAAGATGACGCTGGCCGGGAAAATGCCTTTTCCGTCTTT
>CADBRS010000216.1 GCA_902797125.1 uncultured Ruminococcus sp. | reverse complement strand
TTTTTTAACCCGGGTCCCCGACCCGGGCTTCTTTTTGCCTCCCCGTCCGTTCTGCTATGTCTTACCGGGGTGTGAAAAAGACGAGTGGAGCATCCGTTTTTTTGCGATGAACTCTCGCTTTATGGTCTTAAAGTGTTTACATACTAACATTTTTGATGTTATAATAGATATAACTATGACTCTGCCATGGCGGACGTGAGATTTTGGAAACATGCAGGAGGAGGATACATATGGAAGTACTGAAATCCTTTTTTGCAAATATTATTCATGGACTGAATCTTGATTTTGTCAAGAACATGGGGCCGTGGGACTATGTTTGGGCCGTGATCGACATCCTGGTGCTGACTGCTTTGTTGTACCTGATTCTTTCCATGATCGTTGACAGGCGAGCGATCAAACTGATCATCGGCATCGGCCTCTTGCTGATCATTTACGTTCTGAGCATCGCACTGAACTGGCTTGCCACGAACACTTTGCTCAGACTGTTCTTCCAGGCGGGCGTGTTGACGCTGTTCATCCTGTTCCAGCCCGAGATTCGGGACTTTCTCGAAAAGATCGGCACGGGCGGCATCAATTTTATGTCTTTGCGCTTTATGAATACGAGCGGAACGGTGGCAGACGACTTCATCAACGTGGTCGTGGAAGCTACGGCCGAACTGTCCCGCGGACAGGTCGGAGCCCTGATCGTTATCGAACGTTCAACAAAACTGGGCGACATTGCCGCAACCGGCACGCAGATCGATGCCAAACCCAGCGAGCGCCTGATCCGGAATCTGTTTTACAAAGGTTCTCCCTTACATGACGGCGCCGTGCTGATCCGCGACTATCGTGTGGCCGCCGCCGGATGCGTTCTGCCGCCGGCCAAATCAGGCGGAGAATTCGGAGATATGGGCACCCGTCACCGTGCCGCAGTAGGTATCAGCGAAGTATCTGATGCTGTCGTCATCATCGTGTCCGAAGAGACCGGGATTATTTCCATTGCCAATAACGGTTCTTTGAAACGGGGATATTCTCCCACGCTGTTGAAGCAGGATCTGACCGCATTGCTCAGAGGCGAACTCCTGGAAACCGCTTCCGTGGATAAACAGCCTGCCTCCGTGCCTCAAAAGCCAGAGCAGAAGGACTGAGGGGGGGACGTTATGAAAAACAAGAAGCTGAATAAAGTGTACAGTTTTCAAAAAGTCAACGGAACTCTTCAAGGAAAATTATCTGTTGACAAAAAGAGCCACAGAAGGCATCGTGCCATCGATGTCCTGTTGATCGTGATCAGTTTGATGGTCGCTGTCATCATCTGGCTGGTTGCCTCCAACAATGTGGAACAATCCAAAAATTTCAATATCGAACTCAACATCATCGGCTCGGAGCAGCTCAAGGAAGCGACGGGCCTGGAGATCTATTCGGTCAGCCAAACGATGATCACAGTTCAGGTCACCGGCAGAGGACCGGACATCGCGGCGATCAACGAGGCCGATCTCGTGCCCGCGATCAATGTCAGAGACTATAGCGGGGACGGCGGAACGATCGATTTTGATGTTTCACTGGTCAATGCAGAACTGAGTGCCGTTTCACTGCAGTGCTTTCCCTCGGTTGTCACGCTGTATCTGGACAAGACCGAGACCCGGACCGTTTCCCTGAGCGTCAATCCGACCTACAACATCCCTCAGGGTTACGAGGTCACTCCGGCTGTGGATTCGATCGAAATCACGGGTCCCAAAAGGGAAGTCGAGCGGATCGCAAAAGCCGTCGTCAATATCAGCGCAGAACAGTTGACAAGCGCGGAAGAGTCCGGCATGCTGGCCGTTTTGCCGACTTTTCTGGATCACAAAGACGTATCCGTGGACGCCAATGTGACACATATCAAGAAAATGCCGATCGCTGTGAAAGTGGAGATCAAACAAACCGAAACGGAAACAGAACCAACAGAAGACTAATCTTTTGAAGTCAAAAAAACAAGCAGAAAGGAGGGCGATGAGCGTGTCCACAATCAACAGGATGACGTTGACAAAAGCATACAAGCGCTGGAAAATGCTGAGCGATCAAA
>CADBRS010000215.1 GCA_902797125.1 uncultured Ruminococcus sp. | reverse complement strand
TGGCTTTCTGCATCCCCGCGTCGCTCACGTGTGTATATATTTGAGTGGTATTGAGTTGTTCGTGTCCCAGGATGTCTTTGAGTACCCGGATGTCCACGTTGCCGCTCTGATACATCAGGGTGGCTGCCGTGTGGCGCAGTTTGTGGACGGACAGGTGGCGGGCTCCGAGCCCGGCCGCTTCCAGATATTTGCGGACCATGTACTGGACGGCTTTGTCAGACAGTCTTTGCTCCCGGTTGGAGAGGAACAGGGCCTTTGTCTTGAGATTCCTGAGTTCCGGACCGGAGCGGATCTTCATGTAGTCCTTCAAAGCGGCCTGACAGGCGTCGTTTAAATAGATGATGCGCTCTTTATTGCCTTTTCCGAGCACCCGGACCGCCGTCAGGTCTTTCGACAGATCCGTATAGTCGATTCCGCAGAGCTCGTTGAGACGCATCCCGCAATTGAGAAAGAGGGTAACGATGCAATAGTCACGGACCCGGTGAACGGATTTTTCATCGTTCTGGATCGTCTCCAGAAGCAGAACGGATTCTTCCAGCGTCAGAAATTTGGGCAGAGCCCTTTTGGCTTTGGGTGCTTCGATGTGAGCGGCCGGATCGTTTTCGAAATAGTTTTTAGTCAGCGTAAGATATTTGAACAGGTCCTTGATGGCGGACAGTTTTCTGGCCCGTGCGGCCCATAAATTGTCCCGTTCATCCGTTGTGTAGTAAAGGAAGGACAAAATGTCGTCCTGAGTTACGGACGATAAATAGGCGGAATCCACGACGGAAACATCGATCTCTTGAAATTCGTCTGACAAGGGATCGATCTTCAGGTCCTGAGCGCGCAGATAGCGGAAGAATGTCCGCAGATCGAAAAGATATTCGCTCACAGTCCGGATGGAACGGTTCTGAATCGTCGTCTTGAAATTCGCATATTCCTGGATCTGAGGATGAAATTCGGTTTTATCAATCAGTCTGGGCATGGCGGACAGGGGATCTGAGCCCCGCTCCTTCATTGGTTCGTTATAAATCCATTATACACTTTTTTCATAGATCTGTCATGCAAAAAAAACAGGATTGCTGTGCTTTTTGGAAAAGAGCCAGGACTAATAGGAAACAAGCACAGTGCAAATCGAATCCGATTATCAGCAAAGGATCCCACCATGGGTTGCTTTTTAATCTAGAGTATGATAAAATAATTGTATGATCACTGAGACTGCAGTTGATCAGACTGCCGAAGAAGGAGTTTTTGATTTATGAAGAAATTACTGATTTTGGTTCTTTCATTGATACTTATGCTTTCACTGACCATGCCCTCAGTGTTTGCGGAGACAGACGCTGAACTGGATGCCGAGGAAATGGAAGCGACAGAGCATGCCGTTCCCGTTTTCGGATGCAATGAGACACTTGGCGCATGGAAACGTCAGGACGGGGATCAGATTGAAGGCTCCGCATGCTTGACTAGGATCATTTCCAGAAATCAGACAGACGGGACAAAGATTCCCGTGGTCGATGCGACTGGGATGGACACATTGGAGTTCTGGATGTATGTCTCGGATGTGTCTTTGTTTGAAATGTTTGCCAAATCCGAAGAGGGCATGAATTCGGGACTCGAACTGTCCTCCGCAGGTGAATATGACAAAGAGGAAATCGCGTGGAAACTGACCGGGATCTGGAATTACAACCGCGGAGACGAGATCGTGGACGCAGAGTGGTGTCATATCATTTTGCCCATTTCCACAGCAGAAAAAACAGGCGAGATCGATCTGTCCCGTGTCAACTATTTCCGCATTTTCATGGTCGGGGAAAAGACCGATCCCGGAATTCTGGTCAAGATCGACAACTTTGTCCTGACGGACTATGAAGCCCAGAAGGAAGCCCAGGACAAAGCCGCTGCTCAGAGCGTTGTAGACGAAATGAACGCGCTTAAAGGTCTGACCATCGAAAAAGAGAATTATGCCACAGTCAAAGTGCAGATCGAAACGGCCAGAGCGCATTACGATGCTCTCCCGGACGGACCCAAGACGTCCATTGCATTAAGCATCGTCAAAGTTCTGAGAGATGCCGAAAAAGCTTTGAAAGCTTACGAAGAAGAACATGCAAATGATGAGACAGAAACAGAGCCGGAATCTGAAACGGATGCTGTGCCTCAAGAGTCTGAATCCGTTACCCCTGAGGAAACGAAAGCCGAAGAAAACAAGTCCGGCTGCTCTTCCGTCATAGGCATGTCATCACTGATCGTGCTCGGCATGATCTCGCTTGCAGTTCCCGCAGTCATCCGTAAGAAAGACTGATTTTGGGAAGATTTGAACCGAACATCGGACGGCCCGCTGCGGCCGTCCTTTTTCTTTTTCGAAAACGCGGAATTCAAACGTAAAAACTATTGCTCAAACAGTTAATATATGATAAAATCAAAAAAGAAAATAATTACTAAGGAGGCGTTCCAGTGCTATTCAAAGAAAACGGATATGACTGTGTTAAATTATTCGTTACTCAGGTCGCGATATCATTGTTCGGTTTTGCTCTGGCTACGGCCTGCGCCAGACTCCCGATCCTTGTCCTCCTGACGAGTTTTCTGGCCATTGCGTTCTACCTGGTCATGATCTACACGACGACTTGGAACATCGGATACAAGAATCACAACAAGGTCGAACACGGCGAAAAGGATATCCCGCTCCGCGGACTGTGGATCTCCATGATCGCCAACATCCCGAATTTCATCGTGGCCACCCTCTTCACGATCGGCTTTCCCTGGAAAGAGACGGCCACTTGGGCAGGCAATATGTGCGCGGTCGCCAAGACCATTACGATCATCACGCACGGTGAATATTGCGGAGTGCTTGCCGAGATCAAAGTCGGAGAACTGCCGATCCGCGATTTCTGGTGGGCCTATTTCCTGATCATCATCCCCGCGTTGGTCGTCACGGCCGTGGCATATCAGATGGGACTCAAGGATATCAAGATCATCAAAGCGAAAAAGAAACAGTAGTCAGACAGCGGAGGCCTTGTATGGTTTTCAAAGCGATCAGATCCAAACCCGAAAAATGGCGATATTTCAAAAGAGAGAAGCGGCCGGCCAAAGAGTCGGTCCTCAAAAAGTTGCCGGGAGAAGATTACGACTATGCCGCATACCGCCGCACCCTCCGGCGTGTGGCCAGACAGACACTGAT
>CADBRS010000214.1 GCA_902797125.1 uncultured Ruminococcus sp. | reverse complement strand
TTTCAGGCAACGTTTTTCGTCATGGACATATTCGTTTTGACCAGGATCGGAAGAGCCTTTATCAATGAAGAGGAACGCAAAACGTTTTTCGGCCTGATCATTGCGCATATGTCATATCTGCTCTTCAACAGTCTCTGGACGTTGCAGGAGAGCGAAGCGATCCATATTCCTCATTACCTGTTCATGGTGATTTGCATGTTCAGCTATCTGTCCATCTGTACCTGTGCAGTCGCTTTCTTTGGCTTCACGGTGACCAGACTGAACATTTTTTCAAAGGTCTCGTTTCCCGTCAGGATCATCTGGGCAGCCCCGTTTACCGTTTCGGCGGTGATGATCTTATCCAGTCCGCTGACGGGATGGATCTATACCATCAACGATGCTGATATGCTGGGGACCGGGCCGCTTTATATGGTGATGATCATTGCGACGTCGCTCTATCTTCTGACCGTTCTGATCGTCAGCTTGATCAATGCCATTCGCGCCAAGACATCTTCCAAACGCAAAACGTCGATTCAGCTGATGGCGGCCGTAGGGATTTTGGTCGTTTATGACGTTCTGGATAATTTCACGCACAACACATCCGTATTTCCGGCAGCCATTTCCGCTGTGATCATGGTCATTTTCATACTGGTTCAGGATTCGAATTTCAATACGGACGTCCTGACCGGTCTTCCGAACCGCAGAAAAGCATACGATTACCTGTCCGTTGCCTTGGCCACCGTTTCCGAAACAGACCCCGTGTATCTTTATATGGGAGACCTGAACAACCTGAAAGATGTCAACGACGAGTTCGGCCATTTGGAAGGAGATGACGCGCTGAAGATCTGTGCGCGCGCGCTCAGGCATGCCGCGTCGAGATTCGACGGGTTTACCGCCCGACTGGGAGGGGATGAATTTCTGTTTGTCGTTCAGCCCCACAAAGGAGACCGGTTCGATCCTGAACAGGTCGTTGACTATGTCGCGGAAGAACTGACCAGGCTGACCGAGGAAAAAGGGAAACCGTACAACCTGACCTGTTCTTTCGGATATGCCCGCTGCTCCCGTCAGACGCAAAACGATACGGAAGAGTGCATCCGGCTGGCGGATGAACATCTTTACGAAACGAAAAAAGCTTTCCATGCCGAATTGGAAATCAGAAAATGAGTCTAAATTTGTCACAAACCTTTCACAAAGGGTACATCTTATTGTGAAAGGTTTGATTCTTTCATGCCAAAAAACATCAGTTGCGAGGAGGAAAAAATATGAAAAGAACCGTTGCTTTGCTCCTTTTGATTTGCATGATCGCGATTCCCTCATTGAGCGCATGCCAAACGACCAGTCCGCAACCGGCTCCGGAAACGGATTCGGAACCAAGCGGGGAACTGTACAGGCTGTTGAGTTCACCGGAGGCGTTTCAGGCCCTGGATGACCCTGATCTCGCTGTTTCGGAAGAGCTGGTGCAGGCCTATCAGCATTTTGCCTATGAGTTCGTAAAGACCGTTCAGCAGGCGGATCCGGACAGTAATATCTGCCTGTCTCCTTTTTCAGCATTCATGGCTTTCGCACTGTGCTATGCCGGTTCTCAAAGCGTCACGGCTGAAGAGTTCCAAACCGTTTTCGGAATGACCAAAGCGCAGGGAACGGCATTTGCCCAGTCTCTCTTGAGTTATTTCCAGATCCTGGCCGATCGCCAAGGCGATAAACAGACCAAGGTGAATCTGGCCAATTCCGTCTGGATCAATAAAGACTATGAGCCGTACGTCAAAGAGGATTATCTGAAGACGGCAGGCGAAAAGTATAAAGCCTCGATATTCAGCCTGAATTTTCAGAAAGATGACGCCCTGACCGCGATCAACAATTGGTGCAGCGATCAGACCGACGGTTTGGTCAAAGAGATCCTCGATGAGCTGAATCCCGATGCCGTCATGGTCCTGATCAACGCTTTGCTGGTCGAAGCCGCATGGCGGGAACAGTATGAAGACTATCAGGTCACGAATGATAAGTTCACATGCGCGGACGGGCATGAAGTGGACGCAGCTTATTTGTGCAAAACGATCGGAACGTGTTACATATCCGAAGATGCGAAAGCCTTCAAGATGCCCCTGGAAGCCGGTTTCTCTTTCGTCGCTATCCTGCCTGAGGAAGGGATCACGGCAAAGGAGTATTTGAGCACCTTAACGTCTGAAAAAGCCGGCCGTCTCTTGTCTGAAGAGACTTACTGTGCCGTAAAAACCCGTATCCCCCAATTCCAACTGGATTATGCCATCGATCTGAATGAGGTTATGCCTGTGATGGGTCTCCGCACAGGATATCATCCCACGCAAGCGGATTTTTCCGCCATGATCGAGATCCCGGACCATAACGTCTACATTTACGAGTCCATCCAGAAAACTCATTTTGAATTGGATCAGAACGGGATCAAAGCGGCTGCGGTCACGGCGATCGTTATGGATAAAGCCAGTGAAGGTATGATGGGCAAAGAGATCGAGTTGTTCCTCGACCGTCCGTTCGTCTATATGCTGATCCATGAAAGCTCCGGCATCGTGCTGTTTGAAGGCATTATGAACGATTTGTCTGCGTGACGGCTTTTCTGAATGCCTCGTTTTTCTCTCGTAAAACCATCATGACACCATAATAATACACATTGGGCACTTCGAAAACCGGAGTGCCTTTTCAAATCCATGAAAATGCTAGAGCAATCGGAGAGACGGGCTTTTCGTCTTGACATTATCCCAATATAAGATTAAAATAGTATACTGGAATGGAAGGTGATTGACCATGAGTGAACAAACAGATAAAAAGATGACATCCGGCGAAGCCTTGAAGGCGGTTTATGCGCTGCTTCAGGAGGGCGGATACGATCCCGTCGGGCAATTGGTAGGCTATTTGCTGAGTGAAGACCCGACCTACATCACAAATGTCGGAAATGCCAGGGTTCTCGTCCGTTATATCGATCGCGATGAACTGCTCAAAGATTTGCTGTTCAATTATCTGAAAGAGTGACAGAGACATGGTAATCGATTTGCGGACCGGAAAAGAGACCGGCCAGGCGCCACGACTCGTGCTTGGTCTGGGTAACTTTGACGGTGTTCACGTCGCTCATGCGGAGATTCTTCGCTGCGTGAAAAAAATGTGTTCCAAGCTTCAGGATTCGGACGAAGAGATCCGCAGCGCGGCATGGTGCTTCAGGAATCCGTCATCGGATTATCTGTCACGTGCGCCCATCGGGCATATCACTACGTTCGAGGAGCGGGTGGAACTGTTTGCGCAGGCCGGTATGGACTATGTCATTGTTGAGGACTTCGAGTCACTCAGAGACATGCCTTATCCTGCATTTATCAGTGAAAAGCTGATTCGCGAGTACCGGACTGCAGGCGTGGTCTGCGGATACAATTTCAGATTCGGTCAGAAGGGCGAAGGACAGCCCCGGGATCTGCAGGCACGGTTCGATAATGTGATCGTTCTTCCCAGACGGTCCGTTCTGGGCAGCACGATCTCGTCCAGCCGGATTCGCTGGCTCGTTCGGGCCGGAGACATGGAAACGGCAACGACGGTTTTGGGACGTCCCTTTTCCGTCACGTCCGAAGTGGTTTCCGGAAAACATGTGGGCAAGGCGCTCAGTTATCCGACGGTCAACCAGGTCTTCGGTGAGAATATGCTGGTGCCCCGCAGGGGCGTGTACGTGACGACCACCCGGATCGATGGGCAAACCTATCCTTCCGTGACCAATGTCGGGTTCAGACCGACCCTGGAAACTTCGGCTCACGTCAACTGCGAAACACATATTCTGGATTTTGAGGAAGATCTCTATGGGAAGATCATCAAAGTATCTTTTCTGAAACGGATCCGGGACGAATATAAACTGGCGGACGCGGCGGCTCTGTCCGACGCGATCCGAGAGGATGTCAATAATGCGAAAGCATACTTCAGCGAACATCATATGTAGATTCACGACGCTGTTGCTCTTCATCCTGTGCTTCATCATTTTGTCCGCATCCGCGGTTTCTGCGGCTGAACCTGGTCTCGATGAGACCTTTGATCAGAACGGGACCGGCTTTTGGCAGGACTGCGTCAGTTATCCGTCCTTCGGAGACGTCAAAGCGTCCATGCTGTATGAGATCCGGTCCGACCAGATCCTCTATGCCAACAACGCGGACCAGACTGTCTATCCTGCATCCATCGTCAAAGTCATGTCCGGTGCATTGCTTTGCGAGTTTTTCGAATACCGGATGGAGGAAACGATCACGGTCACGTCGGCTATGCTGGCCGGTGCCGAAGGCAATTCCATGAAGCTGAAGCGGGATGAAACGGTCACCGTCAAGGACCTTTTGTACGGACTGATTGTGGGCGGATACAACGACTGCGCCAATGTGCTCGCCGTTGTCTCATCCGGATCTGTAGGAGCATTCGTCGACCGGATGAATGCCAAGGCTTTGTCGATCGGCGCTGACCGGACTCATTTTTCAAACGCCTCTGGTCTGCATCACGACGAGATGGTGACGACGGCCAGAGACCTGCTCAAGATCTGTGTATTTGCGCTGCAAAACGACACATACCGGATCATAGCGGCAACAGAGCGTTATCTGTGCCCCCGGACCAATCTGTCCGATGAGAGGCTTTTCTACAACCGCTCGGATCTGGTCACCCAATTCCGGACCAACGCCTTCTATGACAGCCGCTGCATCGGGCTCAACGCGGGCTACACGGACGAGGGAGGCTATTGCGCCGTGACATTCACGCACAGCGACAGCGCTTCCTTCCTATGCCTCGCTTTGGGGGGCACGGAGAGCAAGACTGGAAATATCTCATCCTATTCCGAGATCATTAAATTGCTGGACTGGGGTGAGGCCAAATTTGGCACCCGCGTGCTCGTCAAACCCGGAGACAAGGTGTTGGAGTTGCCCGTGTCCGGCTTTTCCACAGTGACGAAAATGCCGCTGACGGTATCTGAAGAATTGATCGCATTTGCACCGGTCAGCCTGGATCTGGACGATCTTTCTGAAAGTCAGTTCAGATTGACGGCTTCTTCACTGACTCCTCCGATCGAAAAGAATGCCGAAGTCGGCTACGTGAGACTTGTATTTCAAGGGAGAGATCTGGGCACAGGCAAACTGGTCTGCACCGAAGAGGCGGGACTCCAGGGTCTGGCCGGTCTCTTGAATCGGATCCGGCTGTTTGAAAAGAATATCGTTGTCCAGGTGTCATTTGTCTCCTTTGTTTTACTTTCTTTGATCCTGACGCTGGTCATACGCCACAACTATGTCAAAAAAAGAAAGATGAGCCGATATTTCTACGGTTCCAAATGAGGATAGTATGTTCAAACGAACCATTTCTTTGATCTGTGCTTTTCTGATCCTGCTGATCTCACTGGCTTCCTGCACGCAGTCATCAGTTCCTTCGACGGACAGCGATTCGGAAACAGAATCAGTCAAGATACCTGAAACATCCGGCTCGGATACCGAAACCGGTCCTTTCGAAACGGAACGGGATACCTCGGATGAGTCCGGGAACGGTACCGAAACGGTTCAGGATCAGCCCACAGAAACAGAGAAAGAGACCGAAACGGACAAAGAGACAGAGACCGAAAAAGAGACTCAGTCCTACCGCTCACTCGATCTGAAGGATCAGAATACGATTTCGCCAGCATCCACGGAAGCCGGGACAGGCTTTTGGGATCTTTCTTCCGTGAAGCGTGCGGACGTTTCGTCCGGCTTGACGCTTTTCGTTTTTGAAACTTCCAAAAATCCCGAATTGCCTTTCGGCGTAGCCTGCCGCATCCAGGGTCAGAACATTACCGCCGTGATCCCGGCGGGCCTGGACCGCTCCGCGCTGATCCCGACTTTTGAATACAAAGGTTCGGGAAACATGACGGATGAAGAGGGGCATGAGATCGTCAGCGGTATGACCGCTTTGGATCTGACCTCGCAGAAGAAGATCGTTTTTCACTCGGGTTCAGGGATCACATACAAAGTAACAGTCGAGAATCTGAACACGGGCCTCTCCACGATGTGCGTGACCACGGACGAATTCGCAGGGATCACGGACAAAGTAACGCCGGTTCCCGTCACGGTGACGGTGAGCGGAGGAGAGAGCGCCGTATCCGGTTATCCCGTGAAGACGGTGACCGCCCGGGGAACGATCAAGGGCAGAGGGAACACGTCCTGGCATTTTCCCAAAAAAGGATACAATATCAAGCTCGAAGAGAAAGTGCAGTGGCTGGGTCTTGCCTCAGGCAAGTCTTTCTGTCTGGTTTCGAACTATCAGGACAAATCGCTTTTGCGCAATGCCGTTGCAGCCTATTTTTCCGAAGCGCTCGGTCTGACTACCATGCACGTCCGTTTCGTCGATCTGTACCTGAACGGCAGTTACTGGGGCAATTACACGCTGATCGAAAAGATCGTCATCAACAAGAACCGGATCAACGTGACTGAATACAAAGCTCCGATGGTGCCTGATGAGTGCGGGTATATCCTGGAATGGGACGGCCACGTCAACGAGGTCTCGGACAGTCAGAAGAACCGATGGGAACAGTTCGGCCAGGGCTATTACGATCCCGTCGCGGATATGTGCTTCTGCAACGTGGACGGGCATTGGATGACATTCAAATCGCCTGACGCAGACGAACTGACTCCCGATATGCTGGACTACGTCGTCAACCGTTGGAAGACGGCTTACAATATCGTTCACGAAAAACAAACGGAAAAAATTTCCGATTATATCGACATGGCTTCCTATGCCGGCTGGTATCTCGTCGAGGATATGTTGATGAACATGGATGCCAGTTTTCATTCCAGTTGCTATATGGTGCTGGATCAGAACGGGGTCTTCCATATGGGACCGGTATGGGATTTCGACCTGGGAGCAGGGAACTGCAACTACGGCAACCGGGACACGAGCACGTCCTATTTGCAGGGCAGTTATATCATCAAATATCTGCTCAGACTGCCCGTCTTCCAGCAGATCTTACTGCAGGTCTACGACCGAGGTGAATATGAACTGCGCAATGCAAGCGTGTTCATCGACGAGTGGACGGACCGGCTGGAACTGTCAGCCCGGTACAATTTTGAGAAATGGAAGATCCTTGATAAGAAAGTCGGTGCGAACGATAACTGGGTGCTGGAATACAACACGTTCCATCGCCAGCAGGATTACCTGATCCAGTTCCTTTCGCGCAGATACGGCTATATCAGCGCTTTCGTTGAGCAATATGCAGATTAAAAACAATATGTGAGGAAAACTTTTTAATGATCAAGTTCGGAACAGGCGGATGGCGTGCGGTCATCGGCGATGATTTCATCAGAGAGAACATACAGAAGGTGGCGCAGGGCGTCTGCTGCCTGGTCAAAGAAAAAAAGGCCGAAGGCCTTCCCGTCGTTTTGGGTTATGACAGACGTTTTCTGTCTCCCCGTGCCATGCAGTGGGTTTCCGAGGTTTTTGCGGGCAACAAGTTGAACATTCTGGTCATGCACCGCAGTACGCCGACTCCGCTCATCATGTATATCGTGAAGGAGAAGGGGTATGAGTTCGGCCTGGAGATCACGGCCAGCCACAACCCTTCGGACTATAACGGGATCAAACTCATCGTTCGCGAGGGAAGAGACGCCAGTGTGGAAGTGACTTCCCATCTGGAAAAGATCATCGAAGGGCTGAAACCGGAAGACGTGTTGACCATGCCTTTCGACGATGCGGTCAGGGAAGGATACGTTTCCTATCTCAGAACGCCCTTCAACAACTATATGGATTCCATTTTGTCCATGATCGACCAGGAATCGATCCGCCAATCGGGGCTGCGGGTTTTGTTCGATCCCATGCACGGTTCGGGCGCCTATCCGCTGAATACGATCCTGACCACGTGCCGCTGCACGATCGATCTGATGAATTCGAACAAGGATGCCTTTTTCGGAGGTCATGACCCGGCTCCGGGTTTGACTCAGCTGTCCGACCTGCGCTCGCGCGTGATCGCGGAGCACTACGATCTGGGCATCGCTCTGGACGGGGACGGAGACCGGCTGGGCATCGTCGGACCGGACGGGGAATACCTATCCGCCAACAAGATTCTGGTCATGCTTTACTATTATCTCCACGAATACAAGGGCTGGAAGGGACCGGTCGTTCGGAATCTGGCAACGACGCATATGCTGGACAGCGTGGCCCAGTCATTCGGTGAAACGTGTTACGAAGTTCCGGTCGGTTTCAAATGGATCTCGTCCAAAATGGATGAAGTCGATGCGGTCCTCGGCGGAGAATCTTCAGGCGGTCTGACCGTCCGCGGTCATATCCACGGGAAGGACTCGGTCTATGCAGGATCTCTGTTCGTTGAAATGCTCAGTCGTATAGGAAAATCCTTGAACGATTACTGGAACGAACTGGAAACCAGATACGGACGCTTCTGTATGTCTGAGGCTAATTTCAAATTCAGACCGGAAGACCGGGCGGGCATCGATAAGTTGATCATGACACAGAAAAAACTGCCCGATTTTGAAAACCAATTGGGAAAGAAAGTGCTTCGCGTCAACTACGAGGACGGCTGCAAAGTGTATTTTGACGATGCTTTCGTGATCTGCCGTTTTTCCGGCACCGAGCCGTTGCTTCGCATTTTTGCGGAGGACAAAACGCCTGAACAGGCAGACGCTTTGATCGATTGCTTCAAAAAATTTTTGTCCTGATTGTTCGCGAGGCGGCTCAGAGGAGTCTCGCCTGCATTTGAGAAGCGAGCGGAACCCGGGTTGTTCCGCCCGTTTCTTTTTCACATCAGTTTGTCGTGCCGATTTGACTTTCCGAAGCATGGTTCGGTCGCCAGGTCGGAGAAACCGGGTGCGAATTGTCCATTGATTAAACAGGGAATCCGATATACAATGAGTTTGACGCAGAGAGAAAGGAGGGACGGCATGAACGTTGGACAGGTCATTGCGCAGTTGCGACGGGAACATGGTTTTTCACAGGAAGAACTGGCGGATATGCTGTTCGTCTCCAAAGATCTCGTCTCCAAATGGGAAACAGGAAAAAGGCGGCCGGATTACGGAATGATCGAACAAATGGCGCAAATATTTGCCGTATCTCCGGACTTCATTCTAGAAAAACAGCGGTATATTTTCGAAGAATTGTCAGCCAATCTTCCGGATCTTTCAAATATTCCGGAACAGTTTTTGGCCGAACAGTTGAACCGCTTTCTGACCAGGATCTCACGAGATGATGCAGAACTGTTCGTGAGACGCTATCATCTGCTGGAACCGGTTTCGGAAATCGCGTCGACACGTGGAATGGGCGAAAACCATGTTCGGAGCCGCCTGTTCAAGATCCGGAAAAAACTGATGACATTTTTGAAAAAACAACCCAAGGAGGATAATCATGGACAATCGGGAACGTAAACTGTTTGATGCGACAGCTCATCTGGATGAGAAACTTGTTGCGAACCTGACCGAACACTCAAAACAGAATACCAAGCGTGCCGGACGTCCTCTCTGGCTGATTCCGGTTCTGGCGTCTCTGCTCGTTATCGCTTTGATCGCGGGTTCATTGCCTTTTATGCTTCTGAACAAAGAAGATTTGAGCCAAAAAGGGGATACGGATCACGAGATGATCCAGCCGAAGCTTCCTCCCTGGGAAACCGGGAATTTGAAACTGACCACTGTGGTTTACAGTCCGGATAAAATCCGGGAAGCCGGAGAGACTGACGTGCAGGGAAAAGGCATCCAACTGCTCAGCTCTGCCACAGATCCGGACGATTCCCTGTACACGGTGCTTTTAGATGAGACCGAAATGGAAACGGAAACGAATGCGTCAGACGGTTCAAGTGTCGACGTGACTGTTTCTCTGAGCCCCAGCACAAAGATATCCGCTTTTTCCGGGTCGGATTATATCCAGGTCCAAATGCAGGAAGGCGAGCATACCGATTGCGAGAGCGTCTGGTACGACGTCCGAAAAGATGAAGTGATCTGCTTATCCTGCACGATCCGAGAGGCCGTATCCCAAACTCCGGATTATCTGGATGCCTGCATCCGGCTGGCCATTGAAAGCGGGCTGCTTTCCATAGAGGCTGCTTACAGCGGAGAGATCCGGGAGGTCTATGCGGCCTGGTATAATCATTTGAACCGCGAATCGGTGCTTGCTTTTTTTGCTACCGGTAAAAAGCCTACTGCAAAGGCATTGGAGATCACCGATACCGAATTGTACAGGAATGATATCGGAAAAGTGTTAAACCGTTATTCCTATCCGACCATTCAGGTGCTGGATTTCGGAACAAATCCCCAATATTGTCTCTATGCTCTGACAAATGCTGACATGACGCTGTCTTACGGACTGTTCCTTTTTGATTTGAACTCCGGGGCGGCGACTAAACTGGACGGCAGTCACATCGGTGACCCCCATGACTACAACGGTCTCTGCTATGGTGAAGGAGAATTTCTGCCAAATCCTGCACAGGCGTCTGAGATTTGGGCCAGCGAGGATTATGAGCTGATCGTTTGTGAAGTGCCTTATGTGGTCAGCCATCTATCCTATGATGATCCGACTTTCACGCTGTATCCTTCGTATCTTGCGTCTAACATTGCCGTGTATGCCAATGGCGGTTTTTACTGTCTCTATGATCGGTACGGAGAGGCCAATCCGATCGTTTCGGCTCCTGTAGGAGGATTGATCGTCAAGGGCGATACCATTTCCTTCACCGCAGCCGACGGACGGACTGGGTTCTGCGTTGCAGGCGGCACCGTGTTTTTCCTGACCGGAGAACGGCTGCTGCTGACGCAAAGCAAAGGAGTTCCGTACGTATGGATGCTTCAGGATGAAGTTCCCGTTTGCTACCGGCTGAGTGCTGCCGGCGCCGAACCGATCGACGTAGAGGAGGCTGTTTCCTCCATTTCCGTAGGAGAAAGAACGCTGATGTCCGGTCACTTGCTTCAGGACCTCGCGACGGGAGAAACGACCCGGTTATTCGATTCCGAACCTCTCGCGAGTACGCGAACGCAGGACGGTCGCTTCGCCTATTTTTATCTCGGCGACGGTAAGGTTACCTGTGTAGACCTGGATACCGGAGCACGCGGATATTTGCAGCTCGGCAACGCTTTCGAAGAGCAGATTCTGGAGTTAGAAGATCTGACATACTGCCTGTTTCTGAACAGGGCGGAGAATGAACTGTTACTGGCTTTCTACCATAAAGGACAACTGACTTTCAATCGAGAGGCCTATATTAAGTCTTTTTCGGATCACAGCCGCCCCCATAGCTTGTTATGGATCGAGAACGTAGAAACATTCAATTCAGAATTTTCAACTGTCTTTGATTACTATATGGTCGATGGGAAACCTGTCAAGGTGAAGAATGCGTCCAGGGCTTTGAAAATGGGCCGGATTGTGTTCGTTTCCGTCATGGAACAAAAGGTTGACTACCATATGACACAGGCGTACTATAAACAAATCACCAGTTTCATTTCCACCGAGCACTTCCTTGCCGATGTTGCCGAAGCGCTGATTCCATATATGGACTTCACCGTTAGCACCTGTCAGGTCACGGCGCAAACTCTCAAAACGGCGTTGCCTGTTTCTATGGATGTGTTCGACCAGCAGTTCGGCTCTGTTGGGTATCGTATGGATTCGGAGGTACGAATGTCCGAGGAGCGGATCAAAACAGCTGAGACCCAGTTGGCGCTTGAGGCCCGTGAGATCGCAAACAATCTGATCCGTCGGGTCACCGGTTATCTGAGTCCGGATTGCTTGAGGCGGGACAGTTTCCTGAGGACGCTAAGTCAATCGCGGAGTGAGAAAACTCGGGAAACAGCAGCGCGCCACCTATCCATTCTGGATGATTTTTACGACCAATTCAATGCACAGTTCGATAAGGAGACGATCGAACAAAAGCGGACCAATCTCATCGAAGTGATTCTGTCGCTCCTGCCGGAACCATATTTAATCGTTGACCGTGATGGCAACAGATATGCGACGTACCAAAAAGAGTTCGATGCGTTTCTGATTGATCATTGGGATGAGCTATTCTCCACGATATGCGATACTCCATATGAGGATTTCCTGTCGTCCGGTTCTTTTCTGGATGCGCCCTCGATCGGAGATTTTTATTGGGGCCGTTCTGCATCGCACTTCGGCGCCGTGTTCATGGACAGCGGACGACATCTGGATAAGGATGCTCTCAAAGCCTTTCTAAATGATCTTTCGTTTGCAAAAGCGGAAACCAACATTGTACCTGCGGCCGCCATTTACTGTGCAAATAATCCTTTTCTGACTGTCGGTAAAGATTCAGATGGAAAAATGTGGATGGTGTCGTATGGATATGCTGCATCTCTGACTCAAATCCAGTACCAGGCATTTTTGCAACTCTGTGATGGGGAAATTCCTAACGATATCAACCTGATGGAAGATGCAACTTACTATCCATATTTTCAGGCGCTCGAAGCTGACAGGTTGAACCAGCAGAACAAATGATAGTTTTGTGTAGTCCCAAAGGACCCGAAACTTGACATGTCGACATCTTTGCAGTACTTGATAACAGGATAGATTCGACATATCTGTTCGAAAATGTTTACGAAAGATTTGCACCTCGATTTGTTCTATTTGTCAATGATCAAAAGAATCATGATCCACTATCATTTTTTTCAATCAAAAAGCTGCATCGGGAGGTGCAGCTTTTTGGCGTCAATCTTCTGTTTCTTCGATCTGTGTTATGAAATCTCCCGGGCGGATCAGAGGACGAGCCCGATCCCCGTCCGCAAAGGCGGTAAAGACATGTTTGAACCTTATAACGGTCGAGCAGGAAGGGTGCCCCTTCGGTTCGGACGCAAAGCGGACGTTTTCCAAAAGGACGTGATCCAAAATGAGCTCTTTGAGGCAAGTGCCGCTCTGAAGGTTGTTTTCGAACGCCCGGTAATCCAGGAACGCGTCGAAATTTTGAAAGGTGCAATGGCGGAAGGTGATGTCAGAACCGTTGAAAGGGTACTGGGAACTTGCAAAATAGGTCAGGGCAAAGATCGTATTGTGTCTGCCGCATTCCCGGGGCAGTTCATCGTTCTTTCCCCGAACGACGGTCATGCGGTGAGGGTAAATGCCCGGCCCGTAGGCAAAAACGTCCTCGATCAGAACATGAACGCCTCCCAACCTGAACAGATTGCAGGACGTGTTGAGCACGCAGTGGCGGACAGTCAGATCCTCGACGTTGATCCCGGCTATGCAGTCGTCACCTGTCTGAAAAACACAGTCCTCGATCAGACATCTCTTTGAGCAGTGCAGGTGGATGCCGTCCGAACCGCCCACGCAGAGCACGTGGCGCATGGTCAGATCTTCGCATGTGTTGGCTTCATGCAGAAAGTTCCCGCTGTGTCGGACCGTATAGCCTTCCAAAAGAACATGTCTGCAGCCGGACAGGAAAATGGCATGTGGTCCCCGGTAGTTTTCTTCACCTTCCGGGTCGTAGCAGTTCGATCCGTCGATCACCGAACCCGGTTCGCCTATGATCGAAATATCTTCTTCGCCGTATGCGGTGATCATGGCCCTGCGATATGTGTCCCAGGGCTTGTTTTTGTAATATTCCGG
>CADBRS010000213.1 GCA_902797125.1 uncultured Ruminococcus sp. | reverse complement strand
TTTACGCGCGAGGAGGAAGACCGGTGAGCCGCTTTCAATTCAAACCGATACATTGGATCTTACTGACTGTTTTCGGCGCTGTTCTGATCGTATCCGTTTCCATGATCATCGTCCAGCTGGTCGGTGAACATCAGGCCCAAAGGGATTACAACGAAATATCCGAGCCGGTCGAGAGCATCATCCGTGCCCACGAATCCAACTCCGAGACCACCAAATCCGTCTGGAGCCGGGACTCCGAGACCTCAGACGATTTCTGGTCCAGCGACGTCGGGATCGTAGAGACGAACAAGCAGACCGAGACCGAAAAGCCTACGGAAACGGAAAAACCGACCGAGACTGAAAAGCCCACGGAGACTGAAAAGCCTACGGAAACCGAAAAAACCATAGAAACTGAAAAGGATACCGGGACCGAGACGCAGAAACCGAACGAGTCCGAGACCGAAAAATCCACGGAAACTGAAAAAGGCTCCGAAACCGAAAAGATCACGGAGACCGAAACAGAGAAACATACAGAAACTGAGAAACCGAAGGAAACCGAGACTGAGACAGAGATCGAGACCGAACCTCCGGTCGAGCATTCTAAGCTCTTCCTGGATATGAAAGCCCAGATCGAGACCTACCGGCAGACCAATCCGGAAGTCTGGGGCTGGCTCTATATCGAGGCCAAATTCCCGAACTCCTCCGGCGTCGAAACGATCAACTATCCTCTGATGCTGGGCAGCGACAATGAATTTTATCTGGAGCACGCCTGGAACAGGACCTATTCCAAGACCGGTTCCATCTATGCGGACGCGCGCACCATCAGCGACTATTCTCAGAACAAGAACATCGTCATCTACGGTCACAACATGGCCGTCGGAACGATGCTGCATATGCTGAATAAAGTCTTCGTATCCAGGGGCGCCTTCATGGGCGTAAAGGGCAGAGACGACGCCTACGTCGATATCACGATCTTTACGACGGAAGCCATTTACAAATATGAGCTTTTCTCCATGTACGACGTGGACGCGGACGCAGACTACAGAACCATGTCGTTCCTGTCTCCCTCCGCATTTCTCTCTTACCTCAACGAGTGTCAGAATCTGTCCAAATGGTCTAAAGACATCCGGTTCTGGAGTTCGGACAAGATCATCACGTTCTCGACGTGTCCGTCCACCGGCTTCCACCTGACCGGGGACAAACGCATGGCTTACCATGCCATCCTTGTAGACATTCAAATGTAAAAAGGCATTTTAGCTATGACTCAAGCTCTTTTGGAAAAGAAGATCCTTCTTTGCCCGGTATGCAGGGCTCCTCTGTCGCTCTCTGAAGACGGCCGGGGACTCCGTTGCGAAGGGAAACGTATCCACACGTTCGATCTCTCTAAAAGCGGCTACGTCAATCTGAGCCTGAAATACCGCGAAGGAGACACGCTGGACGCGTGCCGTTCGCGCCATGCCTTTTTCGAAACAGACCCTTATTCCATCTTGCGGCAGAATCTATCTGCCGCAATTTCCGATTTAGAACTACCTGAAGGGATCATCCTGGACGCCGGATGCGGCGAAGGCTACTATACCAACGACCTGGCGGGAGCCTTTACAGATCGTCAGGTGCTGGGCGCGGATCTTTCCAAATTCGCATTGGACATCGCCTCGAAGGAGGCCAAAAAGACGGCTGTTGCAAACGTTTCCTATGCCGTGTGCAACCTGACCGAACTGCCTTTGCTCGACGAAAGCTGTGCCTGCCTATGCAATATCTTCGCGCCGTGCTGCGAATCCGAGTTTGCAAGAGTCCTTGCAGACGGCGGATATCTCGTGTTCGTCTATGCGGGGCCGGAACATCTGTGGGGATTGAAACAAGCCCTCTATGACGAAGTCTATGTCAATGAAAAAAGGCAGGACGAACCCAAAGGACTTAAAGAGATCTCACACAAAAGAGTCCGGGAAACGATCACTGTCCGTTCGCCTCATATCAAGGAACTTTTCGCCATGACCCCGTACTATTTCCACACCAGTCCGGACCGGGCAGAGAAGCTCTATCTTTTGGACGAGCTGGACACGGTCGTGGATTTTGAGATCAAGATTTTCAGAAAGGAATCGTCATGCCGACCCTCTCTTTGATCATACCCATGTACAACGAGTCCTCGATCATCGCGCAATGCGCCGAGACTCTGCATACGTATCTGGAAAACACCTTTCCGTCTGATTACGAACTGATCTTCGTCAACGACGGCAGCCGAGACGACTGCGCACAGATCGTCGAAGGGATGGGTTTATCCAACGTCCGTGTGATCGGATACGAAACGAACCGCGGCAAAGGGTACGCCGTCCGGCAGGGCATGCTGGATGCGACCGGAGACTATTGCATGTTTACAGACGCGGATCTGGCTTACGGGACGGATGTCGTTGAAAAAGCCGTGGCCATGTTCCGGGAACATCCGGAGGCCTCTCTGGTCATCGGGTCGAGAAACCTGACGGAAGACGGATATGCAGGTTATACCTGGATCCGCAAGGTCGCTTCCAAACTGTATATCAAGGTGCTTTGTCTGGCCGGAGGCTTAAAACTTTCAGACTCTCAGTGCGGATGCAAGGCTTTCACGCAAAAAGCCGCGAAAGACATTTTCTCCCGCTGCGAGGTCGACCGTTTCGCTTTCGATTTCGAATCCATCCTGTGGGCTGAAAAGCTGGGTTACAAAGTGGCCGAGATGCCTGTCGTCATCGTCAACCACAGGGAATCCAAAGTCCATGTCGTCAGAGACTCTTTTCGCATGCTGAGAGATCTGAGAAAAATGAAAAAACGGATCAAGAAAGCATCCGTGTAATCTGTCCTTTCGGAGGTATTATTATGCAAAATAATGCTCACCGCGGCGCCATGGTCGCGTCGATCATTTTGCTGGTATTTGCTCTGATCGCCAATACCATCGGGCTGTCCATATTCTTTTCCGAGATGGCAAAGATCTCGAACAGCAACAGTCAGCAATCTACGGAATCGGAAACGGAAACGAACGCAGAGACTGAAACAGGGAACCAGAGTTCATCTTCTAACCAGGCAGCACAGGCTCTCGGCCGTGGACTCGGTATGGTCTTTGCAGCCATCTTCGTTGTCCTTTTTATGTTCATGTTCACAGGCGCAGCTTTTGTGATTGCGATCATTCCTTTGATCATTTCGATCGTCGTTCTGACCAAGATTTCCAAACACGAACAGGGCGTCGGAAAAGCACCTTTCATCGTACTTCTGATCTGTTCCTGCCTGATGATGGCACCGTTCACGGTACTATTAGTCATGGCAATCATTCATAAATGACCGATCCATTGAAACAAGCGGGCTCATTTTGGGCCCGCTTTTTCTGCCTTCGATTTGCATAATGGGCATCGAGGTCGATTTTTTCGACCTCGATATTTGTTCTTCTTCCCCATCTTTCTAAAACCACCCCAACTTGAAGTCGAATTTTTCGACATCAAGATTCTCGTCGTACTGACCAAGATATGCAAACACGAACAGGGCGTCGAAAAGCACCTTTCGTTCTTCTGCTGATTTGTTTCTGCCTTATGATGGCACCTTTCTCAGTTCTTCTGATCCTTGCAATCATTCGTAGGTGATTGGTACAAAAAGTTATGCTGGCTCTTTAGAGGCTACGTAGGAATGATGTTATTATCAAACCTAGTAGCCATTGAACATTGTTTTGCGACAAACTATGTCGGTGTAAGTGTCGCAATGTCGGTGTAAATGTCGCAAATGTCGCAAATGTCGGTGTAAATGTCGCAATTTTATTGATTTTTGTCGCATTCGCAAATAATGGATCCAAAAATGAATACGGGCTCTTTCGAGCCCGCATTTTTTCTGAAAAAAGAAGCCACAGTTGTGACTCCAGAGGTTTGCATAATCGTGGTGAAATTTTTGCACCTCGATTATTGTGCTAAATCTTCATGTGTTAATTGAAACAAGAATTCTTCTGGAAATTTGGTAATAATGTTTTTTACTTGCCTATTAAAATTCTTTGTTTCGTACCCATGGCTTTTAACCAACAGGTTAAAAACAATATTGAAAAATTTGATGGTGATGACTTTTGCTTTTATCTGACACAGGAAGAATTTAGAAACTTGATATCAAAAAATTTGATTTCAAGTTGGGGCGGACGGCGAAAGCCGCCAAGAACTTTCACGCAAAGCGGTGTATACATGCTGATGACAGTTTTGCGTGGTGAGCTGGCGATTAAACAAAGCCGGGCTTTGATTCGCATTTTCCGCGCCATGAAGGACTACATCGTCGAAACACAGGGGCTGGTTTCACAGCGGGATCTGCTTCGCGTTTCCATGCAGACGGCGGAAAACGCGGAGGCAATCCGGAGTGTTCAGTCCACAATGCTGACACAGCAAAAGGAAATCAGTGATCAACAGAAAGCCATTGCCGACCAGCAGAAAAAGATCCTGGAACATGATGATATTCTTGCAGATGCTTTAGTAAGAATAAGCAATACTGTTGCAAAATCTGAACTTGCGCCATACCTTAAACAATTTGAAGTACCGGAATACGCTAAGGAATATCTGAGCAGGGAAGGTCACCCTGTAAGAGCAGACGTGACCTATATGGATATCTACAGCAGGGCGAAGAACAGCGTGTACATATTATCCGGCATATGCACGTGCT
>CADBRS010000212.1 GCA_902797125.1 uncultured Ruminococcus sp. | reverse complement strand
TCCTCAAGGCAGAGCTCCGGCTCTGCCTTGTTTGCATTTTTGTCGTCCGTCCCCCGCCCGCACGCGCAAATAACCTTGACACTATAACTTTTTTGAGATATAATCTCATCTAGCAAATTACGGCCGCTCCGGCGGTCGCCTGGAGGATATATGTGCAAAAGCAACCAATCAAAGAAAACACGATTCCTCTCTTTCGTGGCTTTGCTCTGTGCCCTGTCCATCTGGATCTGTGCCTGCGGAACGACCGGCACACCGTCCGAGACGACGGATGACACTTCCGAGAGCGAAGATCCGTCTCAGAACACCGAGACAGAAACGGAGACGAAAATGGATCAGAACCCATATGCCTATCCCGAAGGAGAATATGAGGCACTCCTCGAAGTGTTCGGAAAACGGGAAGACAATTTCGCACCCGGAGAAAGGACCCTGACCGGCCTGACCGAATACACCTATGACGGAACGAATCATGTGTACTATCAGACTCGGGATGCGATTGAGATTGACGGACCCCGCACCTTTGCGTCCGTTGACCGTCCCTACTCCCCCGCCATGCACATCAACACAGACGCGTACGTCGTCGATTCGGTCTATGCGGAAAACTACAAGGCCGCAGGCTACGAACTCATCGGACACAGCGGTTCTTTCAACAAGAACTCTTCTTTTGCATCCAAAAAGGACTATCATCAGCAGGACGAGAAAGGCAATACAAGTGGTTTCTGGAACTCGCTGGTTCTAAACAAAAAAGTGGTCGAGAGTTTCAACCGGACCAGACTGGTTTTCGACGTCAAATCGGCGACCTGGTTCATCGGATTTGTCGAACCTGAAATGTTCCGCGGCGGGTTATATGCTCCGGTCTACAAGGACCTCTGGGAACTGAAATACCAGACCGAATTTGAAGACCCGAACGATAACGTCGATGCAACCTTCATGGCGGAGCGGCTGAACGTCTGGACGCACACCAATGCCATCCGGATGTACATGTCCTTCCTGACAGGCAAGAATCCCGATTTCGACAACTTCTATATCGCACCTCACAGCACGCTGGCCTACACCCTCCTCGACGTGACGGACGGCTACGTGCATATGATGGGTACCGGCATCGTTAAGACCGTGACCGGACAGACCTGGAGCAATACCATGGAAAATTATTTCCGCTACCAGGGCAAATCCGTTCAGGATCCGTTCATCAACGGGCTTTTGGACTACGGCACCTATATCGATGCGGCGGACTATTACGGGGCAGACCTCTACGCGCTCTGCGACCCCATGTCCGACACCGCTTCTTCTCACGAGGAAGAGTACTGGCGCAACCTTTGTCATCATCAGCTGGTCGCATCCATGATGTATCCGGAGATCAACAGATGGGAACTCATCTGGACGAACCGCTCCTTCATGAACGTGTCTCCCGAATACCGCTCCGAACAGCTGGCCATCCATAACGCGCTTCTGGATATTTCCGGTGCTTCTTTCAAACTGACGGCCGGCACGCCGGGCATCACCTACCTGCTCTCGGACACCCTGTCCTGGCAGAACAACAAAAAATCCACCTGGGCGGAAAATGCCTACAACGGTTTCTGGGGCGTCGCGGCGCCTCTGCTCTATGACGGGATCCCGCTCCGGACCCGCGCCATGGAACTGATCACGTCCGCCAAAGATCTGGAAGGCGTCAGCGTCCTGATCGTTTCCTATGACAATCAGAAACCACTCTATGAAAACGTCAACGAGGGGATCGCAGACTGGGTCAAGAAAGGCGGCACGCTACTGCTTCTGGGTGGCCCGGACGCCTATGTCAACGTCTCGGATGCGTTCTGGAATCAGAACGGAAAAGGCGGCTCTCCGAATGGGAATCTACTTTCGCATCTAGGTCTTGAAAATATCACCCTGGAGACTTTGAATAACTCCGGGACACTTTCCTGGGTCTACACGGGTCTTTCCGCTTCCGCAGATTTCAGCAAGATCACCGTCGGTCAGGATGCATTCACCTACAAACTGTCCGGCACCGGATTCGAACCCGTTCTGACCACTTCGAACGGAGATGTCGTAGCCGCACATGCAACAGCCGGTTTGGGCAATGTGTACATCTGCGGCATGTCCACGACTGATTTCAGCGACAGCCGCGAAGGTGCCGAACTGCTGAGAACTCTCGTGGATCTCTCCCTGACGAGCACGGAATACACATATGAAACAGCGAACGCGTTCGTCGCCGAGCGCGGAGACTACGTCGCCGTCTATCCGATCAACGGTTCATACCGTCTCTCCGGTCGCTATGTCAACATTTTCTCAAATGACCTCGAGATCCTGGTCAATCCCGTCATCAAGCAAGGCGAATCCGCCCTGCTTTACAAAATCGAAGAACCGGACGATAAGCCTGTTCTGTGCTATGCCGGCGGTATTAACGAAGCCAAAGACGTCGAGTTGACCGATCATTCCTCATCGATCACGGTCAGAGCCGCAGATAATGCGCTGATCCCGATCCGCTTTGCGGCTCCGGAAGGTCTCTATCCCGTTGAAGTCACGACAGACTACGGGAACGGAAACGTGCAGAGCGCAGCGACCCGCTGGGACGCCGCGACGAACTCGCTGCTCGTCAATGTTTATACGATCCCGACGAATCCGGCCACCGTCACGGTGACTTGGGGCGACAGTGCCCACCTGATCTCGAACAAGGTCTATGCCAAAGCCGCGGAATATTCGGTCAATCAAAACGGCACCGATAAGCCTTTCATCGTGGAAAACACGTCTCAAGCCACTGCTTCGAACCGCTATTGCGACAAGGATGCCTATATCATCTGGCGTTTCGACGTTTCGGACTATGACGGACTTCAGGTCGAGGTTTCCCTGTCTTCCAACTACGTTTTGCAGATCTCTCCGGACGGCGAGAACTGGCAGACCGTGGCAGACTATTCACAACTCTCAGATGCCCGGGCATCCGGAACAAACTCTACGCTCGTCAACATCTCGGCCGCTGCTTACGATGTAAGTGACACCTTGTATCTCAGACTGTCCAACACGTCTCCGACAGGATCCTGGGGCGGCGCTGTATCCAAAATCGCATTCTATCAACTCGTCAACGAGTAATAACCAACCCGAAACCATATCACTCAATCGGAGGTCAGCATGCGCAAACTGCTCATCCAAATGCTATCTCTCCTGCTAGTCCTGTTTACGCTGGTCGGCGTAGTTGCCGGCTGCGGAAACGCTGCAAGCGATGAGACCCAAACAGAAAAAGATTCCGAGACCGCTCAGTCCGGAGACGAATCCGAAACCGCTGCCGGAGACAACAAAGTCACCATCTGGCAGGATAACCAATCCGATTTCACCCTGATGAGAAGCGACACGTGTTCGAGCACCTTGACGAACCGCATCGTCGCTTTCAAAAAAGCCGTAAAGACTAAAGCCGGTGTCGAGCTTGGGATCTCGACCGACTGGGTCAATCGCGGCGAACCTGTCCCGGCAGACACGCTGGAGATTTTGATCGGTGAAACCAACCGTCAGGAAAGCATCGACGCGATCGCCTCTCTGGAATCCGGCACGTACGTCATCATGTTCAAGCACAACCGTTTGGTCATCACGGGCAAAACCGAGACATCGACCATGGCCGCTTTGAATTATTTTGAATCAACTTATCTCACGGAAGACGGGATCCTGAAGATGGAAGAAGGTTTCAAGGACGTTCAGACGTTTGACCCGGGCCGCTCGGTCCTGAAGATCGCCCACGATGTCATTTACAAATCCGGTTTCGACGTCAATGATACGGCCCGTTTCATTGTCTCGCTACAGGGTCTGCTCAACGCGCAGTCCAAGGATCTCGGCTTCTTCGTCTACATCATGAACGAATCATCAGACACGTTCTGGCTCAACTACATGATGCAGGAAGACCACATGCTCTACCTGTGCGATACGACCGAGATCACGTCCTGGGACGCTTTCTGGGAGTTTGCGAAGCCCTATGCGCTCCAGCAGGGACTGGTCCTCTGGGATCCGGGCGTTCCGGCAACGGCCAACGTCGCGGCGACGATCTGCGGTGTGGACGGCTATATCCCCGTCAAAAACGACTCGAGCGCTTCTTCACTGCATCAGTTTTTGCTCAAGGAAGGACTTGAAGTCAAGCAGTCCCTGGTCGACATGTTCGAAGATGCGGTCAAAGGCGGAGCCATCGCAGACACGGACCTTGTTTCTTCCGGTTCATCCAAGTGCGACGCTTATCTGTGGGCGCTGGACCGCTACATCGACAAGACCAATCCATACATGACGGCTTATGTTCTGGACGGTGCCTCCTGTCTGCCGGACAACAAGATCTACCAGACATACGGAAATCCGGATCCTCAGATCAACCAGATATTCAACCACGACTACCTCATCATGAAGAAGTGCTTCTTCTGGGATCTGTCCGTCGTCAAAGATGAACTTCCTTGCGACGATTTGACTCAGCCCATGGGAACGGATTACAATACGGCCTGCCAGATCCTTCAGATACTCTACGAAAATGCAGAAGGCCAGATGGTTCAGTGCATCGGGTTCCCGATGTGGTGGATGAAATATACCGTTTTCCACAATCTGGGGAAGACAGGAGAAGTCGCGTTGGAATGGAAATTCGCCGAAATCATCTCGACATACAACTGCGTCATGGAAGCCGACGCAGCCAGCCCCTGCTGGCTGGTCAACGGTTCCGTCTACACACAGTACGAACTGAAGAAGACCCATTACGAGAACAACAACGAGTCCAATTCGGAACCTTTGAGTTTCAACAAAAAGACCCGCTACTTCACCATCTATCTCGGCGACTACGACTGTTCCGCATGGCTGAAAAACCACATCCCGACCGTCTGGGAGGATAAAACCCGCGGCACGCTTCCGTTGATGTGGGGCTTCAACCCCAACCTTTCCGACCGCGTTCCCATGGTGTTCGAATACATCTACGAGACAATGACGCCGAACGACTACATCGTAACCGGTGACTCAGGTGCGGGATATGCCAATCCTTCTGCTCTGTTCGAAACCAAATTGCGCAACGGACGTGATAGCGCCATTGAGGCATGGATCGACTACAACGAGCCTTATGCAGAAAAATTCAGCATGGATCTCTGCGGATTCCTGCTGAACGGCAGCAACGCGATCACAGCCACAGTGCTGGATATGTATTCCGTCATGTATCCTGCGGGTTCATTCACCAATCAGAACGTTTTCTACAGCTACAACGGCTATATCTGCAAAGGCCTCCAGATGGATGTTTACGATGGATACAACATCGATGACATTTACAGAACGATGGCCAACCGTTCGGACAACTTCTCGGCGTTCAGAACGATCTGCCGTTCTCCTTCGTTCATCGCCAAATTGGTCGACGACATCATCACATACGGTGAGAACCAGAATGACGGTTATACCTACGTCTATGTCGACCCGTATCAGTTCTTTGATCTTGCCGCACAATCCGGGCAAGCTAAAAGAATCACGAAATAATCCACTTGAAAGGAAACGCTTTTCATGCATCTGAACAAAAAGATCCGGTTCCTGTCTCTCCTGCTGCTTCTCGCCATGGCTTTCTCGATCCTTTCCGGCTGCGGATCCCAAACGACCGAGCCTGACACGAGCGAGGCCAAGGACAGTGAGACTGAAACCGAGAACACCCAACCGGTCTATGAAACCAAAAATATCACCAAAGAAGATCTGGAGGGTTACCGGATCATCCGCTCGGACTATTTGTTATCCAACAGTGAAATCATCGTCAAAGGCGTTGCTTTGACCAAGGCCATCAACAGTGCCCTCGGAACGAATATCGCCATGAAGACCGACTGGAAGGACAAAAAAGATGAGGACACCTCCGCCAATCTGGAGATTTTGATCGGCGAGACCAACCGGCCCGAATCTACCGAAGCAGCGGAAAAACTTCAGGAAGGCCAGTTTTTCATAGGCATCATCGGAAACAAATACGTGATCCAGGGCATTGATACCTACGGGGCCCTCGCCGCAATCGATTTCGTTCTGAACGATCTTCTGAAATATGACACGGCAACTTCTTCATCTCCCGCTGTCGATTCGATCGCTTTCCCGGTCTCCTACATCGGCACATATGAGCTCCCTTTGGATCTGTACATCATCACCAAGAAGTTTGCGGATTTTCCTGAAAATGAAGTTGCGCGTCTCGTGGCGTCCTTCCAGGGTATCTGGAACCGGCCCGAAAATATCGAGGTCAATCATTCCTATCTTTACATCATGAATGACAGCCAGGATTCTTTCTGGAAACTTTATCTTCAGGAAGACGGCAAACTACTCTCGAACACCCGTGAGGTCGGTATCGGCAACTTCAAGGATTTCTGGAATCTGTTCGGCGAAAAGATCATCGAACTGGGCATGGTCGTCTGGGATCCGGATGTGCCTGCCACATCCAACGTTGCGGCCACGATCTGC
>CADBRS010000211.1 GCA_902797125.1 uncultured Ruminococcus sp. | reverse complement strand
TGAATGATTCACTGAATGATGCGGTCTGAGATGGTCTGAACGCGCTCCGGAGGGCTTGCTTTTTCGGGGGACTTCAATTAAAATAGAAAAAAAAGGGGCCCATTGTCATGTTCGGTTATGTCAGAATACTGGAAAGTGAATTAAAAGTCAAAGAACTTACATTATACCGCTCGGTCTACTGCGGACTATGCAGGAGCTGCGGCAAGCATTTCGGCCTCCTTTCCCGCAGTTATCTGAGTTATGACATGACTTTTCTGGCTTTATGCCGACTGGCCCAGTCCAAGGAAGAAGTGAGTTTTCAGACCAGACGCTGCCTGGCGCATCCCACACGCAGAGATTCGGTCATGATGGACAATGAATCGCTGCGCTTTACCTCTGCCGCCATGATCCTGATGGTCTTGCTGAAGGCAGAGGACGATATCCGGGATGAAAAGGGATGGAAGGCTTTGCGCGCCAGACTGGTTCGAACCCACATGAGCAGAAAATGTAAAAAAGCATCTCGGATGTATCCGGGTCTGTATCCTGTTTTACGTGAACGAATGGATGCTTTTATGAAAACAGAAAGCGGGCGGTTGGAATCTGTTGATATTCCTGCCGAAGCATTCGGCGAGGCTTTATCCGTTCTCTTTACGTTTGGACTGGCGGATCAGGATGCAGTGATCATGCATAATGTCGGCCTTCATCTTGGAAAATGGATCTATATGCTCGATGCTTTGGATGATTTTCCGGATGATGTCAGAAAAGGAGCATATAACCCTTTTCAAGTGCTGTATCAAAGCGATTCGATCGGACCAGCCCAACTGGATGAAATCAGACACGGGATGTCCGGAGAAGCATCTGCCGTGATCCTGGCCTTGGATTTGATAGAAGATACAAACAACAGGGATTACTGCTCCATTCTGAAAAACATTTTGACCCTTGGAATGGAAGCACAACTGGAATCGATCGTAGAAAGCGGGAAAAAGAATGAGAGATCCTTATGACGTTCTGGGCGTTTCAAAAGACGCATCGGATGAAGAGATCAAAAAAGCATATCATGAATTGGCGAAGAAGTATCATCCGGACCGTTATGCCGGAACGGATATGGCTGAATCCGCTGAAGAAAAAATGAAAGAGATCAATCAGGCCTACCGCCAGATCCGGGATATCCGGGAAGGAAAGATGGCCGACGAGAGCGATTTCAGAACTCATGAAAACGGGTATACCGGAGACCGTGCTCCGCTTTACAATCAGGTCCGAATGATGATCAACGGGCGCGACTTTAACGGGGCGTTTCAACTTTTGCTTCAGGTTCCCGTTGAGGACAGAGGGGCCGAGTGGCATTTTCTCGCAGGATGCGCCAATATCGGTTTCGGCCGGTACATCGACGCCCTCAATGAGTTGAGAAGAGCTTGCGATATGGATCCAGAAAACGAAGAGTACAGGACGATGTATGACAAATTGAATGCAGGGCTGTCTCAGTCTTCCATGGGCACAGGCACTCCCGGGCTATGCGCATCCCTGGCATGTTCTTCCTTGATGTGCGGTTTCTGCAGGTGGTGTTGCTGATGGCTCCGTCTCGAAGACAAAATAACCGGTTGACGATACGCAGGCTCACTTTTTCGGCCCTGATGACCGCGCTGAGCGTGCTGATGCTTTATCTGGGCGGATTCGTGGAAGTTCTAGATGTCTCCATGGCGGCTCTCTCCGGCATCGTGATGCAGATCTCGGTCCTGGAGACTGTGCAGGGGTGGACATGGGCTCAGTACGCGGGAGGATGTATCCTGGCTTTAGCTTTGATGCCATTCAATTTTGCAGGCTGGTGCTATTTCTTTCTCTATGGCTATTATCCGATCGTCAAATATCTAATCGAATACCACATCCACAAAAGACCGATCCGGATCGCGATCAAAAGCGCGATATGCGTCCTGTCAGGCGCGGCGATGTATCTGATCCTGCGCTTCTTGATACAGATCGAGGACGGTTCAAACCCGTTATTCATCCTGCTTGGCGTGCTTTTTGCAGGCATTTTTGTCATCTACGATCTCCTCTTGACCAGAATCTCGTGGATGTACGTGACCAAGCTGAAACCCAAACTGCATTTGAATCTGAAATAGATAAACCCGAGATCAGGGATTTCCCAATGATCTCGGGTCGTTTTTTACAGTTTTTTGACGAAATCTTCGATGCGTTCCAGCGCTTGCGTGATGTGCTTGACGGAATACGCATAGGAGATTCTGGCGAATCCTTCTCCGCATTTCCCGAATGCCGTTCCGGGTACGATCGCACATTTGCTTTCATAGAGCAACCGGTTGCAGAACTCATCCGAGGAAAGGCCGTATTGGCTGATATCAGGGAAGATGTAGAATGCGCCTTCGGGTTCAAAACAGGGAATCCCGATATCCTGGAGACCGGAAAGGATGTATTTCCGCCTGCGGTCATATTCCGCAATCATCTCACCTATATCCTCGTCTCCGTTCCGGCAGGCTTCGATCCCGGCATACTGGGAGGCGGTCGGAGCACACATGATGGCATACTGGTGAAGCTTCAAAATGGCTTTGCACAGCTCCCTGGGGGCACAGACGTAACCCAGTCTCCAACCCGTCATGGCATAGGATTTTGAAAACCCGCTGACCAGAATGGTTCTTTCGCGCATATCCGGAAGGGAAGCGACCGAGCAGTGTCTGCGTCCGTAGGTCATTTCGGCATAGATCTCATCGGAAAGAATCAGAATGTCCGTTCCTTTCAGCACGTCTGCAATGGCTTCCAGATCCTCTTTCGTCATGATGGCGCCTGTCGGATTGTTTGGATAGGCCAGGACCAGGCATTTCGTCTTTTTTGTGATCGCGGCTTTCAGCGTTTCAGGCTTCAGCTTGAACTTGTCTTCGCTTTTCGTGACGACAGGTACGGGAATGCCTCCGCAAACTTCGGTTATGGGCGCGTAGCAGACAAAACACGGTTCCGGAATGATGACTTCGTCGCCCGGCGCGATGATGGCCTGGAGTGCCATGTTGATGGCTTCGCTGCCTCCGACTGTGATGACGGTCTCCTTCAGCGGATCGTAAGTCAGGTCGAAACGCCTTTTCAGATAATGGCAGATCTCTTCACGAAGCGTCATCAGACCAGCATTGGAGGTGTAGTAAGTCTTGCCCTTTTCAAGAGACAGGATGGCCTCTTCCCGGATATGCCAGGGCGTGACGAAATCAGGCTGGCCTACAGTCAATCCGACAACGTCATCCATCTGATCCAGCAGATCGAAGAACTTACGGATCCCGGAGGGAGGCATGGAAGCAACGGTCGGATTCAATAGTTTAGAATAGTCCAACATCAGTTGCAGTTTCCTCTCTCGTCCATTTCAGGAATTCCGTATAATACGCCTTTGTCCTTATATTTCCGAAGCACGAAATGTGTGGCGGTCGAGGTGACATGTTCTACTGTTGCGAGCTTCTGGGCCACAAAATAAGCAACTTCCTTCATGGTGCGGCCTTCAATGATGACGCAGAGATCATAACCTCCGGACATGAGATAGAGACTTTTGACTTCCGGATATTGGTAAATGCGTTCTGCGATTTTATCGAAGCCGTCATCACGCTGTGGAGTCGTTTTGACTTCGATCATAGCCGTTACGTATTCCCGATCGGTCTTATCCCAGTCCACCAGTGTCTTGTAGCCTACGATCACGCCCTCTTTTTCGTAATTCTTGATATCTTCACGAATCTGAGCAATATCTTTATCCAGCATGCGCGCAAGCTGTTCGGGAGTCAGGGTGGCGTCGTCTTCGAGTATTTTCAATAAGTTATCCATGATGTTGATCCAACTTTCTCATCTTGATTTTTTCTATGATCTTATCATATGTCAATCCGTATTTTTCAGCAATATCCCGAGCATAACTCTTGCCGTCAGGTTTGGCACGGCGAATCTTGAAGGACCGCTGCCCAGACTCAATACCCGCGACCAGCGTGTCGATCGGTGCGCCGCCTGTTTGAACGGCTTCTTTGTTGATCCGTTCGATCTCTCCTGCCAACTCATGTAAATGGGTGGAGAAGAGACAGCGGCAGCCGATGTGAGACATACCTTGAAGGACTTCTGCTGCAATGTAGGACGCTTCATACGATCCCGTGGAAGACAGCGATTCGTCCAGCAACACCAGAGAATATGGCGTGACACGGTCGAAGATCTCATCCAGACGGGCACACTCTTCGCCCAGGCGTCCCTTGTCGATCGTATCGTCAGCGCCGGTCGGAAAATGCGTATAGATGGCATCTGCAGGACTGATGGATGCCTTTTCGGCCGGGACGAACATACCGAGTTGCATCATGGCCATAGAAAGACCGATCGCACAAGTGATGACGGATTTGCCGCCCCGGTTCGGTCCCGTCAGGACGTAAATGGCGGCATTCTCATCGAAGACGATGTCGTTCGGAACGATCTGCTCTTCAATTTTCAAAGCCACACAGGGATTGTATAAACCGATCGTGTTGAAGGCTTTTTCTTCCATCGGCCGGATGTCCGGAACGATCAGGGGACAGTTCCGCGCCTGCAGTTCGCGAAGCATGGCCGTGCCCCGGACCAGAAATTCGAATTCCGGCATTAGGTCCAGAAGGAAGTCCGTATTCTCGAGCACATATGTCTGTACGATCCGTTTCCAGGAGCGAAGGGAAGATTTGTAGACCTCGTTGATCGCCGAATTGAAAGCCAGGGACAGCGCGGTCTTCTGGTTTTCAGACTGCTTGCGGCCGAACGGGACAAGGGAAGCG
>CADBRS010000210.1 GCA_902797125.1 uncultured Ruminococcus sp. | reverse complement strand
TCTACCTGCGCATCACTCCGGGCATCGACCCCCACACATTAAAAGCAATCAGCACGGGAAACGTGGATTCCAAATTCGGCAGTCCGATCCGAACGGGACGGGCCATGGAGATCGTCCGGATCGCCCTCGCTCAGCCTCGTTTGAGCCTTCAGGGACTCCACTGCCATATCGGGTCTCAGATCTTCAGCATCGATCCGTTCCGGGAAGCGGCTGACATTATGATCAACTTCATGGCAGATGTTTCCGATCGGTTTTCCCTGACTTTGAAGGAACTCAATCTTGGCGGCGGACCCGGTGTCCCCTATACCGCCGAGGATCCCAAAATGGACTATGCGGCTTTCGTCAAGGACATCGGAGGCGTCGTCAAGGAAGCCTGCGCAAAGCGGTCCTATCCCCTGCCCTCCATCCGGATCGAACCGGGACGCTCGATCGTCGCGGACGCCGGCGTCACACTCTATACGGTGGGCACGGTCAAGGTCATCCCGGGATTCAGAACTTATGTGTCGGTCGACGGAGGCATGCCGGATAATCCGAGGTACGCACTCTACGGTTCAAGATACACGGCACTCGTCGCCAACAAGGCAAATGAGCCGCAAACGGAAAAAGTGACCCTCGCAGGCCGCTGCTGCGAATCCGGTGACCTGATCGGCGAAGACATGCCGCTTCAGAAAACTTCCCGCGGCGACATTCTGGCCGTTCTCTGCACTGGTGCCTACAATTATTCCATGGCGTCGAACTACAACCGCATCCCGCGTCCCCCCGTCATTCTCATCAAAGACGGGCAGGCACGCATCGGCGTGCGGAGAGAGTCATTTGAAGACCTGACAGGCTGCGATATGCCGCTGGACGGAGGGATCGTCTGATGCTTTTTTCGGCTTTGCGCGGAGACAGGAGTGCCATCATTTCCCTGCTCCTTACCATCCCCCTCGTTCTGTTGTCTCTTTCGTTCCATGAAGCGGCTCATGCGTTCATGGCTTACAAAATGGGAGACCCGACAGCCAGAAATCTGGGCAGGATGACGTTGAATCCGATCCGGCACATCCATCCTTTGGGATTTTTGTCCATGATGCTGGTCGGTATAGGTTGGGCCAAACCTGTGCCAATCAATGCCAGAAATTTTGAAAATCCCAGGAAAGGCATGATGCTGTCATCATTGGCCGGACCCGTTTCCAATCTGGCTCTGGGCATCGTTTTCTGCCTTTTAGAATGCTTTGCTTGGGCCAATTTCCGGTTTCAGGTCTTGTCTGCCGGTCATCAGGAAGATTTTGTCTATTGGCTGAGTTATGTGTTCTATCTGCTGACCTATCTGGGAGCCTATTTGAATTTTGCCCTCGCCATCTTCAATCTGATCCCGGCTCCGCCTTTTGACGGGTCCCGCATCTTTTTCTATTTCCTGCCGAAGGACTGGTATTTCAAGGTCATGAAATACGAGCAGTATATCGGCATCGGCATTCTGGTCGTTTTCCTGGCTCTCTCCTGGTTCGGCTGGAATCCGGTTTCCTTCCTTGCGGGAGGTCTCCACGACCTGGTCTATAAACCTTTCGACCTTCTTTCGAATTTGATTTACGCTAATCCTGCCTAGTAAGAGGTTACACTATGGAACTCACTTACCATCTGGAACGCTATGAGGGGCCTCTTGACCTCCTGCTCCAGCTGATCCAAAAAAACAAAATGGATATTCTGGATATCCAGATCGGCATTATCTGCGATCAGTACCTCGACTATATCGCCCAGGCTGAATCCCACAACATGGAACTGGCCTCCGAATTTATCGATATGGCCAGCGAACTCGTGCTCCTCAAAAGCCGGATGATGATCCCGAGAGTCCATGAAGAGGAAGAAGATCCCAGAGCGGATCTGGCCGAGAACCTGCTGAGGTATCAGCAGGCCAAAGCGGGCGCTGCCCTCCTGGCCAAACGCTACGAACGTTTCCGGTATCGCTATGACAAGGATACCGAAGAGATCACGATCGACAAGACGTTCGTCTCGGATCAGGACGTGACCGATCTGTGTCTGGGCATCCGCCGGATCCTGTCCTATCTGGAAGAGCGCGAACGGACTGAAAAGGAACAGCGCGTCCGCTTCAAGCCTTTGGTCTCCGCTCCCATCGTTTCGGTCGAGGAAAAGATCGTGGGCATCTTCCGGCACATCCGGAAAAAGCCCAGGCCTTCCATGAAGGAACTTTTGACCGACGCCAAGTCTTTGCCCGATCTGATCGCGATCTTTCTGGGGATCCTGGAACTGGTCAGGATGCAGCAACTGCTGATCGTTTCCGAAGAGGACGAAGATGAAGCCGTTCCCGAAAGGCCCGCCCGCATCCACGATATGAACACGAAGTTCATGCTCAACAAAGACGCGCCGAAAGATATTCAGCTGTCAGATACGTTCACAGCAGGACCGGCCGTTTCCGGTTCGTGACCGGACGCCAAGAAACAACAGAAGAGGTAACACCCATGGATCAAGAACAACTTGCACCTGTCAAACACATAGAAGACGCCATCGAAGCCATTCTGTTCGCGGCGGGACACCCCGTGACCTATGCCAAACTCTCGGCCGTTCTGGGCCTTTCCGAAAAAGACGTCAAATTTTTCGTGGAACACATGAAAGAGGTCCGTTTCCCTGAAAAAGATCCGGGGAGCGGTCTCGTTCTCCTGTCTTTTCCCAACAGCTGTCAGCTGGCAACCAAAGAAGAATACGCACCTTACATCCGTGAGGCACTGGATATCCGCCGGGGCGGGAACCTGTCCAACACGTCCATGGAAGTACTTGCGGTCATTGCATACAACCAGCCGGTCACTAGATCTTATATCGACGAGATCCGTGGCGTTGACAGCTCTTATTCCGTTTCTTCCCTACTGGACAAGGGACTCATCGAGCCTGTGGGAAGGCTGGAAGCACCCGGACGGCCGGTCCTGTACGCCACAACAGAAAAATTCCTCCGTGTCTTCGGGCTGTCCTCACTGTCCGAACTCCCGGTCACAGAATCTCTGAGCACGGCGCAAAAAGCATCCGCCCCGGAACCGGGTTCTGAAGCCTCGGATCCTCAGGCATCGCAGGATGAAGACAAAGGGCCGGAAGAAACAGACTCATAAAGTGGAGGAATCGGCATGACCTGGTTGTACTGGGTCTGCGGCAT
>CADBRS010000209.1 GCA_902797125.1 uncultured Ruminococcus sp. | reverse complement strand
GGAGCAGATCAAATGAGTATGCTTTTTGCAGATAGTCTGAGAGAATTGAGAAGCGGGAAAAATCTTTCCCAAAGGGAATTGGCGGAGCGGATGTTCGTGACCCGTTCAACGGTAGCCCGCTGGGAAAGCGGGAGTCGTCTTCCCGACGCCAACATGATCTACCGGCTTGCGGAGTGTCTGGACGTGAACGTCGACAGACTTTTGAACGCCGCGGCGGAAAGTGATGAATCTCCTACGGTCATTTTGGTTGACGACAGCAGGATCTTCCTTACCGGAGGGCTGCCCGTTTTAGAAGAGGCGCTGCCGAACGCCACGGTCATCGGGTTCAGCAGACCCTCCAAGGCCATTGAGTTTGCAAGAGGAAACAGCGTCGCTCTGGCGTTTTTGGATATTGAGCTCGGAACGACAAACGGACTCGATCTGTGCAAAACGCTGCTTGAGATCAATTCCCGTACGAATGTGGTCTATCTTACCGCATACGGAGAATATTCCATTGAAGCGTGGAGTACGGGAGCAAGCGGATTTTTGCTCAAGCCGATCGCGGTAGAAGCCGTCCAGGCGCAGCTGAAGAACCTGCGGCATCCGTTCTCGTTGGGAGGCACAGGCGAATGACGACCGGAACGCTGATGTATTTCTATTGTCTCGCAGGCGGGGCGCTGCTGATGTCGGTGCTGCCGGGACTTGTGATCTCTGCCAAAATGCCGGGAATGGACAGAGCGAGCAAACGTTTTTTTATTGCCTCGTTTTCCATTCTGCTGTGCAGCATCATCGCCTACTTCCTTGACCTTCTTGTCTACTCCGATCCGAACCTTGCGACGGTCGAACGGATCGTCGGCTTTTTTGAAACCATTTTGCCGGCCGCTCTGCTCCCCTTACTGACGGATTATATTCTGCATCTGTGCAAAGAAGATTGGCATGACAGCGCCTTTTTTCGCATGATGCTTATTTTATGGGCAGCAACCGTGCTCCTTCTTTGTATCGCGCAGTTTACGGAAAGCATCTACTATATTACCCCGGACAACCGGTTTGTCCGCGGCCCCTGGTATCCGATCCTGATCGTTCCGATGATCGCAATGATCGTTGTGGATCTGGCCGGCGTGATCCACAGGCGGCATAAGCTCACAAAAAAACATTTTGCCGCGTTTCTTGTTTACCTGCTTCCGTCGCTTGCGGCAATGATCATCCAGGCGTTTATGACGGCTTTTCTGCTGATCGTCATAGCCGTGACCCTGAGTGTGCTTTCGATGCTGTGGATCATTCTGACGGATCAGATCGAACGGTTTCTGCATCAGCAGCGTGAGATCTCAAATCAGCGTGCCGGGATCGCGGTGCTGCAGATGCGGCCGCATTTCATATACAACACGATGACGAGCATATACTACTTGTGCGAGCAAAACCCTCAAAAAGCGAAGCAGGTTACCTTGGATTTCACCACTTATCTGCGTAAAAACTTCAATGCGATCGTCAGCGATAACACGATTTCGTTTTCTGAGGAGCTGGAGCACACCCGTGCGTATCTCGATGTCGAAAAGGCGCTGTTTGAGGATCATCTCTTCGTTGAATACGATACCGCCCATACCTTATTCCAGCTGCCTGCGCTGACACTGCAGCCCATTGTGGAGAACGCCGTAAAGCACGGTATGGACCCGGATGCTGACAAACCGCTTCGTATTTTGATCAGGACCGCAAAAACGGATTCGGGAAATGAGATCATCGTGGAGGATAACGGTCCCGGCTTCGGCCGGACCGAAGACGGAGAACCGCATACCGCGCTAAAAAACATCAGGGAACGCCTGATGCTGATGTGCAACGGAACATTGGAGATCGACAGCCGCGAAACCGGCGGGACAAGAGTGGCGATACGGATACCGTAGAGTTTCCGAATCTGAAAGTGTGGAAATGTTCCCTTTTTGTCATGAAAAGCGTAGAATAGCAGAAAAAGATTCAGGAGCAGCTGACATGAAGACAATTGGAATGATCGGTGGGATGAGTTGGGAAAGCACCGTTACCTATTACAGGATCATAAATGAGACCATAAAAAGAGAACTCGGCGGATTTCATTCTGCCAAAATACTCTTATACAGCGTAGACTTTGATGAGATCGAGAAATACCAGTCAAGCGGAGAATGGGACAAAAGCGCTGATCTGTTATCGGATGCTGCAGAACGACTCGAAAAAGCGGGAGCTGACTTCATCATTATCTGCACAAATACCATGCACAAAGTTGCTCCGCAAATGAGCAAACACATTTCGATACCCATTATTCATATTGCTGAAGCAACAGCAGAAAAATTGAAAGAACGGGGTATTACAACAGTCGGGCTGTTGGGGACAAAATATACTATGACTCAGGATTTCTACAAAACGAAGCTGACTGATTCCGGAATCAAAGTGGTAATCCCAAATGACGAGGATATCGAAACAGTCAACGCGGTGATTTACAATGAGCTTTGTCTGGGCAATATCCGGGAGGAGTCAAAAGAGAAATATCTGGCGATCATTAAAAAGCTGGCAGATTCCGGAGCGCAGGGAGTTATCCTCGGCTGCACGGAAATCGGTTTACTGATCCGGCAAGAAGATCTGGATCTTCCGGTTTTTGATACAACGCTTATTCATGCCGAAAAAGCGGCACTTTCTGCCATATGATATAAAACAAGGAGGCAATCAGATGAGATACTTTCTGGAAAATGACAGAGCCAAGGTGGAAATAGATTCATTCGGAGCCGAGGTCAAATCGGTGATCAGCAAGAAGAATATGCGCGAGTATATGTGGTAGGGATAGCCGGTGTAGTTACAGAGGTATGCTGGAAGTTATTTAGTTCTCGTTCAATCCGTGAACAGTAAAGATTGTATTCTTCTCAAACATCCCTACAGCAAATGCCAATTTGAAATAAAAAGGCAT
>CADBRS010000208.1 GCA_902797125.1 uncultured Ruminococcus sp. | reverse complement strand
GCAGGCACGACCGGTGCGATCGACATGTCCGCGATCACGAGCTTCAGATTCTTCTCAACAACTGAGGAAAGCAGCGCTGAATACACCCTCGCTATCAAGAACGTTAAGTTCTCGAGAACCATGTATGTCCCGAATGCAGACTGGAACCATATGACCCCGAACGACACGCAAGTGTGGGCTAAGGGTGCTGAAGGCTTCTGCTACGATATCGGTGACGCTAACGTGGTCGAGCTTGATGTTTATTCCGAGAAACCGGAAAAACTTGGTGTTGGTTACGATCAGGGCTTTGCTTTCGAAATCACTTCAGCAGGCAAGTGCGACAATGAAGAGATGCAGGTCAATCTTCAGGATTATGTCCTGAAGGCTGGCTGGAACCACATCATCATTCCGCTGAAAGACAATACCGTCGATCCCAACAGCTTTGACAGAACACACGTCAACTATGTGAGAGCCCATGGTACGATCGGTTCCGGCAACAAGTGGAGCATCCGTAACATTAAGTTTACACACAACGATCTGCTGGATGCAGACATCAACATGTATGCCAAATTGGGTGACAGACCTGTTATCGCACTGGATAACGGCAAGTTCTCACTGGATCTGTCTGGTGATCAGTTCGTAGCATTCGACCTCTATCTCCAGGATCCTGAACTGTTCATGACAATGGGCGGCTTTATGGCTCTTGAATTGAGTTCCTCCGGTAAGTGTGATGTCCAAGAGTATCAGTTCACATTTGGTGATCCGAGCACTCATACTTATCCGAACTCTATTGATGTGAGCGGATTGAAGGCAGGCTGGAACCGTGTCGTTCTTGCTAAGAGCGATGCTTTGGTAACTGCTGGACCTGTCGATGATGCAGCTATCAACTATGCAAGAATCCATCTCCATTGCAACACAGAGACCAGTACTGCTGGTGCAGGTTGGGTCGCTGTTCGCAATTTCGAAGGTGTAAACTTGGAAGTGAATGTTGATATTGACGAATCACTCGATGAAGGTGTAGTTGAAGGTTTGAAGGCTGCAATGTATGAAGCAAACAAAGATTTGTTTGATCAGTACAATGTTCAGTATGAGACTTGCGCATTCGTTCCTGAAGTTTTGAACGAAATTGACGATATGGTTTATATCGGCAATAAAGTAACCTTTACTTATGAGACATTGCCTTTCAACGGCGATAAGGTGTTTGCAGTATTTGCACAAGCCGACGAAGGATTTGAATCGGTAGAGTATGAAAATACTGAGGACGGGTTCAAGTCAGTTTCTGAAGGTTTCAATCCTGTATACTTGGTTGCAGCATATCTTGAATCAAAAGCAGGGACAACCGCTCTTGATATTTTCGAAGTGACCAACACAGATGAAGTCTTCGAAGAAGGCACTGTGGTTCACGTTGACGTGATCAAACAGTCTGACGCTGATCCTGAACTGTTGGATACCATCCAGGAATCCATTGATGAGTTTGAGGAAGCTTTCGAAGCTGGCTTGACTCCGGCAGAATTGGCCAAAAACGATTATTCATACTCCACTGTTGCCATCTACGACGTTTATGCGCTCAAAGATCTGGCTGAAGTTCAGCCGAACGGCAAAGTGAAGATGTCTATCCCGGCTCCTGCACTGACAGCTTTCGAAACAGGTAAACTGTTCCACATCCATGATGACGGAACCAAAGAAGAAGTTGAATACACAGTCAACGGCAACAGATGGGAATTCGAACTTGATGGCTTCAGCAATCTTGTTATTGTTAAAGTTACAGCAGAACCCTCGTCCAACCCGTACACCGGTGATACGCTTGTCGTTTACATCGGTCTGGCTGTCATTTCGATGATTGCTTTGGCAGGTTGTGCAGTTCTCTTCGTCAAAAAGAGAAAGAACAACGCTTAATATCCATTAAGCCATTTTGGCGGGGTCCGTAAGGGCCCCGCCTTTTTGCAAAAAAACGCTAATTACAGACAAAAACTATTGTCCGGCATTCATTTTTATGGTACAATAAACATAGGGAGGTAAGTCAGTTTGATCATTGATTTGCGTCCCTATTTTTTCACAATGGAGGTCTCTTATGAAAATCACAACAGTCGGAAGACAGATCACGGTTTCTCAGGATTTGAAAGACATGGTGGCTGCCAAACTTGGCAAGCTCGACAAGTTTTTCCAAGGAGACACATCCGCAACAGTCACATACAGCCGCAAGCACGGCAAAGAATGCCTTGAAGTGACCATCTATGCGTCCGGTACGCTTTTCAGAGCCGAAGAGGAAGCAGATCATTTCAGGGATGCTTTGGACAGGATCATTGACATCATCGAGCGTCAGATCCGGAAGAACAAGACCAGACTGGCCAAGAGGATTCGGGAAAATGCATTTGCGGATGAAGCACCTGCTCAACCTGAAGTCGAAGAGGATGACGGCGCTATCATTCGTGTCAAGAAATTCTCACTCAAGCCGATGACTCCGGAAGAAGCAATCATGCAGATGAATCTGATCGGTCACAAATTCTTTGTCTTCAAAAATCTTGACGGCGGAGATACTTGTATCGTATATACCAGAAATGACGGCGGATATGGTCTGATCATTCCCGAAGAATGATCGTTTAGAGACATATCATACGGAAAGCCGGGCCTTTCGGCCCGGCACTGCCTTACAGAAAACGCCACATTTTCGGTTCGAATATTCTTTCGTTCCGGGTCGATCGTTTCCGGAACGTTTTGCTTTTTAATGTTGAAAAAGGAGTTTTGAGCGCTCCTTCCGGCTTTGTCCCGGTTTTCGCGCTCGATTTTGTATGAAGAAAAAAATCACGATTGGATCCATCATTGTCTGCCTGGTTCTCCTGAGCCTTGTCCTGACGGCCGTATTCATTCAAAAAAATGATAATATAGCCCCTACGCAGGATGAATCGCTCATCCTGTGCCGGATCCCTGTTTTTTCAGACAGGGTCGAAGAATCAATTGATTTGCTCGCAGACAGGACAACTCAATTGGAAGTGAACCCGGAACTGGTCGATACGTTGCGTGCAGGTATTTTGGACGGAGCGGAGTCTATCGATATTTCCTCCTTCCACATCCCGACGTCCGATATCACTCCGATCAAGAATGCCATGGAGTACCTTTCTTATCTGGATGCAGATCTGTTTTTTGTGGACGCTCAATATGCATTGGCACAGATCGGAGGCTATTGTTCGGCAGTCTATCCCACCTATCTCTATGCAGGAGACGAACTGGCCGAAGTCCGTGCGGATTTCGAGGCTAGGATCAGTTCGATCCTGAATTCGATCCCGGACGGTTTTTCAGATCTCGAAAAGGCGCTTTTTCTTCACGATTATCTGATCAGTCATTATGAATATGATGAGACTTATGTCAATCACAATCCTTATGTGATGATGGTCAGCGGAGTTGGGGTATGCCAGGCCTATACCGGGCTTTATTCCGAATTGCTGTCCAGGTGCGGCATCGATGTGGCATATGTCATCAGCTTAAGTATCAACCATATCTGGAACGGAGTCGAGATCGGCGGCAATTATTATCATGTCGACGTGACGTTCGATGATGCGATCGGCAAACTCCCGGGGCAGACTTTCCATAATTTCTTCCTCGTCAGCGACGACGGGATGATGACAAGGACCCAGTCCCACGGGTCGAGTTGGACCAGTCAGGCCGAGTATCAGAACAGTGAATACGATAACGCCGTCTGGACGAATATCAAGACCAATATCGTCTATTTGGACGGATACTGGTACGGCATCAATCTGAACAAGAAACTGATCAGGATGACCCGGGACTTTGAAACATTCTCCCAGATGCTCACCGTCTATTCGGGAAACTGGAAAGTGTTCAATTCTACCAGTTACTATTCGGAACCATATGCAGGGCTTGAAATCAAAGACGATAAACTCTGGTTCAATACACCTGCCAAGATCATGTCCTGGCAGCCCGGAGACGCGAG
>CADBRS010000207.1 GCA_902797125.1 uncultured Ruminococcus sp. | reverse complement strand
GCCAGTGCCATCGCGGACTCGATCACCGGAACGGCTCTGGGCAGGATACATGGATCGTGCCTTCCCGGCACAGACAGATCTACATTCTTTTGACCCGACAGCGAAACCGAATGCTGAGGCAATCCGATGGAAGGCGTCGGCTTGACGGCCACCGTGCAAATCAGAGGCATTCCCGTACTCATGCCGCCCAAAATGCCGCCTGCGTGATTGCTTTCGAGTCTGACCTGTCCTTGGACCATCCGGTAGCCGTCATTATTCTGAGAGCCTAACCAGATATCCGGGATATCCCCGAACCAGATTCCCTTCACGGCTGGGACCGAGTAGATCATCTGCGAAATGGCGGCTTCCAGGGATCCGTAGGGATGCTCGCCAAGACCCACCGGCAATCCGGTGGCGGCGCATTCGATCAGTCCGCCCAAAGAATCCTTCTCTCCCGCCGTCTCTATGATCCGAGAGATCATTTTGCCGGCGGCCGCTTTTTGAAGCGTGGGAAAATCCGACTGCGCGATTTTTTGAAAATCCTTTGTGCCGACTTTGACGGGGTCGAAAGGCTTGTCGCGGACACCGCCCAGAGATAGGATATGAGCTCCGATGAAAATGCCTTTTGCTGCAAGGAATGCTTCGGACAGATATCCGGCCACGCAAAGGAGCGATGTCAATCGGCCCGAAAACCGTCCGCCCCCTCTCAGATCCACGTCTGGACCGTATTTGATCAGTGCAGGATAGTCTGCGTGACCCGGTCTGGGAGTGTCATAGACGAATCCGTAGTCCACCGAATGCGCATCCGTGTTTTTGATGACGACTTCGATCTGTTCACCGTTCGTCCGGCCTTCCGCGTCCAGCCCGGCAAGAAATTCCGGAATATCCGCTTCCCTTCTTGGGGTCGACCAGGCGTTTTGCCCCGGTGCGCGCCGCTTCATATGAGATTGAAGAGCGTCCGGATCGACAAGAACGCCTTTCGGAAAACCGGAGAGCGTCATACGGATCGTTGCATCATGAGATCCGCCGAATATCCGGAAACAGAGATGTTCACCGTAAGATTGTCCCATGAAAAATCCTCCTATTGTTCCGCTGTCAGTCCCAGATCGGACCAGAAACCGGGCCAGGATTTGGAAACCGATTCGGCATCGTCCAGAACGATCTCGCAGTCTTCTCCGCCCCAAAGGGCAAGCAGGGCTGCCGCCATGGCCATCCTGTGATCGTGATGCGCGGACAGGACCGCGCTGCGCAGCACGTTGGTCCCATGGATCTCCAGTCCGTCCGGCATTTCCGTGACGGGAACGCCGACGGCGGTGAGCATCTCGGAAAGCACGGCCAATCTGTCCGATTCTTTCAGTCTGAGTCTTCCGGCATGTTCGATACGGGTCGTTCCGGAAGCGGCCGCGCCTACGCAGGCCAGCACCGGTACCAGATCCGGAATATCTGAAGCGTCGATCGTGATGCCGTGCAGACGCCCCGGAGCCACCGTGACGGTGTTTTCATCCTGTTTATAAACTTTAGCTCCGAAAGATTTCAGGAGCTTGATGATCTCTCTGTCGCCCTGGGATGTCCGGATCTTCAGTCCGCTGACGGACACGGAATGACTGCCGATCGCTCCGGCACTCAGAAATACCGCTGCACCGGACCAGTCTCCTTCAGCCATGTAATTCCGCGGACGTCTCAAGCCCAGCGGCCCGACGCCCTCAACGCGGATCGTCTGTCCTTCACGCTCGGTTTTGATCCCGTATCTGCCCACCATCGAAAGGGTCAGGTCGATATAGGGGGCCGACTCGATTTGGCTGGTGATCCGGAGCGTGCTCTCGCCTGTCATGACACACATGGCAAAGATCATCCCGCTGACAAATTGAGACGATATATTGCCCGGAAGTTCGAAATACCGGCCTTCCAGCCTGCCTTCCGTGTGAAGGCGGTTGTCGTCGTCTTCGTAGACCGAAACGCCGTGCGAAGAGAGCAATGTCTCCAGAGCCGTCAGAGGCCTTTGGGAAAGCCGCCCTTTTCTGAGATAGGTCGCATGCACGCCCAATGCGGCGCAAAGTGGCAGGAAAAAGCGAAGCGTGGATCCGGATTCCCCGCAATCCAGAACGGCCTCTTCGGGCAGTTTCCGGATCGGGTGCAAAGTAAATTCAAGGTCGCCGTTCTCGCTCTCTTTCATTTTTTCGATCCCGGCGCCCAAGTTACAGAGGCAATCGATCGTCCGATGAATGTCTTCCCCGACTCGTTTGAACTTGAAACGGGAGGCATAATTACAGAATGCGGCGCAGATCAGCATACGGTGAGCAACGGACTTGGATGTCACTGCGACGATTTGTCTTGGAAAATCAATATGACTCAGTTTGATTTGCATGTCTTCAACCCTTTTTCGATGAATGACTCGATCTCCCCGATCGGGATCGGCATCACGTAAGCCTCACCGATCTCTCTGAGCGCCACGAAGTTGACGGTCTTGCCCGTTTTCTTCTTGTCGGACAGGATCGCGTCTGACAGATCCCTGGCCGAAAAGCCGGTCTCCGTGGGAAGCGCGAAAGAGGCGAGGAGCGACTCGATCCTTTTCACAGTCCTCTTGTCGATCATGCCGCACTCAGACTGAGCCCGTACCATCACGCACATGCCGATCGAGACGGCGGAACCGTGAGAGATCTGATAATTCGAGACCTTTTCGACCGCATGACCGACCGTGTGCCCGAAATTGAGCAAGATCCGGGTGCTGCCCGTCTCGCGCTCATCCTGTTCCACGATATCGCGCTTGTCGCTCACGGAACGGGAAATGACCTTTTCTTCGACCGATTTTAGATCCTGCTGTTCGAGAGTTTCGAACAGTTCTTTGTCCATCATGCACCCGTATTTGACGATTTCCGCGCAGCCTGCCGCATAGACGGGGTCCGGCAAAGTCTTCAGCGTATCGATATCGCAGATCACTTCGGAAGGCTGCCAGAATGCGCCCAAAAGATTTTTGCCTTCAGGGAGATCCACAGCGGTCTTTCCCCCGACGGACGCGTCCACCATCGCAAGAAGCGTGGTGGGGACCTGGATAAAGCCGATGCCTCTCATATAGGTGGCGGCAGCAAATCCGGTCAGATCACCGACGACGCCTCCGCCCAGAGCCACACAGAAATCTGACCGGGACAGGCCCGCCCGGGCTATGGCGGATATGAGATCCAGATAGGTTTTTGAATTCTTGGATTTTTCTCCGTGAGGAAAAACGAATGGTTCGGTTTCAAATCCTTCGGCAATCAGAGAACGAGAAACCGTTTCTCCGTACAGCGGGAAAACGGTGTCGTCCGACACCAGCATCACCCGGACTGCTTTCGGAAACAGCGATCTGGCTCTTTCCCCGATCGTTTTCAGTTGTTCCGACCCGACAGTGACCGAATAGGGCCGGCTGGCCTTGACTTTGATCGTTTCCATATCAGTCTTCTTCCGACGCGTCCACGCGTTCCTTGGCTTCTCTGCCCTCACGGAGCAGTTGTTTGAGTTTGTCTCTGTCCCCTACCATCAGCGCATCGCGGTAGGCCATCAGGGATTTGATGATATATTCGACTTCGTCGAACAAATAGTCCCTGTTTTCCATGAACAGTTCGGACCACATCTCTTCGTTCAGCCAGGCCACCCGGGTCAGGTCTTTATAGGAACCCGCGGAAAAGCCTTTGTGCAGCTGAGCATTCGGACTTTTGACGTAGGCGTTGGAGACAACGTGGGCGAGCTGTGAAGTGAAAGCGATGATCTCATCGTGCTTGTCCGCATCGGTCAGCGTGATGCAGCCGAAACCGACCGGAGCCAGCAAGGCTTTCAGCCTGTCTATTTTTTCATCCGGCGTGCCCGCTTCCGGGACGACGACCATGGGTGCGCCGCGGAACATGTTTTCCCGGCTGTTCTGATATCCAGAATACTGTGTCCCCGCCATGGGATGGCAACCGAAAAAGGTAAAACCGTATTGTCTGGCGATGGAAAAACCGGCCTTGCATATCCAGCGTTTCGTTCCGCACAGGTCTACGGCAATGATATCGGCAGGCAGCGACGGAGCGATAGATAATAAATATTCCGCTGCCGCTCTCGGATAGACGGCGAGCATGAGAAGATCGCAATCCAGCACGGACGTCTCGTTCAGTTCTCCGTCGATAGTCCCGTCTGCAAGCGCCATTTTCAGTGTTTCCGGATCTTTATCGTATCCGACGACAGTCTCACCGGCGCCGTGATAAGCTCTGGCCATGGAACCGCCGATCAGTCCCAGACCGCATATTCCAATTTTCATTTCCTTTTTTCTCCTAAATCAAATCTGCGATCTCAAGGACCAGTTTTTCTGTTTTTTCCCAGCCGAGACACGGATCGGTGATCGATTTTCCGAAGCATCCCTCGCCCACGTTCTGAGCTCCGTCCTCCAGATAGGATTCGATCATAAACCCACGAAGCATGGTCCGGATCGATTCGCTGTGTCTGGCCGAATGGAGGACCGATTTGACGATCCTGGGCTGTTCCAGATACTGCTTGCCTGAATTGGCGTGATTCGTGTCCACGATGAGACCCGGCCTCAATTCGGGAAGCTGCTGATAAAGATCTGCCAGATAGATCAGATCTTCGTAATGATAATTCGGATGGCTGTGCCCCATCACGTCCACATAGCCTCTGAGGATGGCATGCGCGAACGGATTGCCCGGCGTCTCGACGGCCCATCCTCTGTAAATGAAGGAATGGGGCTGAGACGCGGCATGAAGCGCGTTCATCATGATCGAAAGGTCGCCGCCCGTGGGATTCTTCATCCCCGTAGGGATCCCCAGTCCGCTGGCGACCAGCCGGTGTTCCTGGTTTTCCACGGATCTTGCGCCGACGGCCACGTAGGACAGGATATCCGAAAGGTATCTGTGATTGGCCGGATAAAGCATCTCGTCTGCCGTCCCCATGCCGGTTTCGGACAGGGCTCTGGCGTGGAGGGCACGGATGGCCAGGATCCCGCGGAACACGTCCGGTTTGCCGTTCGGATCCGGCTGATGCAGCATGCCTTTGTAACCGTCCCCGGTCGTGCGGGGCTTGTTGGTATAGATCCGCGGAACGAG
>CADBRS010000206.1 GCA_902797125.1 uncultured Ruminococcus sp. | reverse complement strand
TTTTTTTGACTCAAATTATAAAAAAGTATTGCATTCCTTCAACAGTTGTGTTAAAATAGCCGAGCATCTTGTGCGGATGTCAAAGCACATCCCCAAAAAAGAAAGAGGTTTACCATGAAAGAGAACATCCATCCTAAATACGAAACTTGCACCATTAGATGCGCTTGCGGTAATGTTGTTGAAACAAAGTCCACAAAAGGATCCGAAATTCGCGTTGAAGTTTGCTCTAAGTGCCATCCCTTCTTCACCGGCAAGCAGAAGTTTGTCGATGCAGGCGGCCGCGTAGACCGTTTCAAGAAGAGACTTGAGGCTTCTCGCAAGTAATTCGTATTTGCGCTATATTGAGGCAAGGCTGAACCCTTGCCCTCTTTTTTTCCTGCCAAGGCAGGCGGACAGGATGTCCCGGGTTTCTGACGGCAAGAGGCAGAAGAAACACGTAGCCTGTCAGATCAAATAAGAAACACGAAACACGGAGGTGACTTATGGCTCTTTCAAATATCAAAACGACCGTATTGGAAGACTCGGAAAGAGGTAATGCCGTCCTTGTGGGCGTCGCTTTGAAGGGAAACAGAGAACAGTTGTCCGAAGCCGAAGTGTCTATCGATGAGCTGGAAGGTCTTCTCGAAACTGCAGGCGGCACAGTTGTCGCCAAGGTCATTCAAAATATCGAAAGCAGGAACGCATCCACCCTGATCGGATCCGGCAAGGTGACCGAGATATCTGAACTTTGCAAAAATCATGAGGTCAAACTCGTTGTTTTTGATGACGAACTGACACCGGTCCAGATCCGCAACCTGGAAGACGGGATCGGAGAAGATGTCATGGTCATTGACCGCACCATGCTGATTCTGGATATTTTTGCCTTGCACGCCACGACCGCCGAAGGAAAGCTTCAGGTCGAGATGGCTCAGTTGAAATACAGTTCGCCCCGATTGATCGGTAAAGGCGCACAGCTGTCCAGACAGGCAGGCGGTATCGGGACGAGAGGCCCAGGTGAATCCCAGCTCGAAACGGACAGAAGATATATCAAGCGTCGCGAGCAGCTGCTTCGTGAACAGCTGGAAAAGATGGCTTCGACACGCGCGACCATGAGACAAAGCCGGGAGAAAAGCGGTCTTCCGCGCGTGAGCATCGTCGGATATACCAACGCAGGGAAGTCAACATTGCTGAATGCTTTGACGCATGCAGGCATCCTTGCCGAGGACAAACTGTTTGCGACCCTGGATCCGACAACCCGCAAATATGAGCTGCCGGACGGGGAAACGATCTTGCTGACAGACACGGTCGGATTCATCCGAAAGTTGCCCCATCAACTGGTGGAAGCCTTCAAAACGACTCTGGATGAAGCGCTCGGAGCGGATCTTTTGCTTCTGATCCTCGATGCATCCGACCCTGAAACTGCTCAGAAACTGAGTGTGACGGTGCAGCTTTTGACCGAGCTTGGCGCAGGCGCTCACGATATGATCCTGGTCTACAACAAGATCGACAAATTGGAGGGCAGGGATATCCTGCCTCAACTGGACGGCGTCACGACCGTATTCATTTCCGCCGCGACGGGAGAAGGTCTAGAGGATCTGATCGCACAGGTATCCGGATGGCTGTCCCGGAAGCGCAGACATGCGGTGTTCTGCATTCCCAACAAAGAACTGGGTATGCTGGACTATTTGTACAAGCATGCAAAGGTCGAGAGCGTGGAATACGGCCCTGAAGCGGCCTTCGTGACCGCGGTGACGGACGCTCAAACCTACGGTAAATTCAAAGCCTATATCAGGGATACTGACGGGTGACTGCCATGGAACTGTCAAATCAGAAAAAGATCGTGACACTGTTCAAAGCCGCCAAAACCGAATTTGAAGAAAAAAAGTCTGTTTTTATCGGTTTTGCTGCTCCGGTTTCGAGCGAAGACGAGGCTATGGCCTATCTGAAGGCCATCCGGAAGGAATATCCCGACGCGACACACCACGTTTGGGCTTATCTGATGAATGACGGAGCACTCGCCCGTTATTCGGATGACGGTGAGCCTCAGGGTACGGCAGGAGTCCCGGTGCTGGAAGCGATCAAAAAAAAGGCTGTGACGAACGCGGTCGTGATCGTGACCCGCTATTTCGGCGGCACGCTCTTGGGTGCCGGAGGACTGGTCCGCTGTTACACCCGGTCCGCCCATGAAGCACTCGAGGCTGCAGGCATCGCAGTTTACGAGCCATTTCAGGCGATGACTGTCTCCTGCACTTACTCGGATTATCAAAAAGTGGTGAAGGAATTGCCCGGCTTTTATGCGATCGTCGATGAGACCCGATTTGAAGAATCCGTGATTATCCGGATAGCAATTCCCGGGGATCTCACGGAACGATTTGAGTTGAGAATGTCCGAATTAACAAATGCACGGATAAAAATCGAAAAAAATGGATTCAGGATGGAACGAAAGCCGGAAAATAGTGTATAATATACTTTGGGTTTATATGTACCTATCCATTCGTGCGCTCGCGCACACTGCTGAGGAGGCCGTCGATGATTCCGCGCCAGTATGTGGAAGAAGTGAAAAACCGCAGTTCGGCGGTGGATATTATCGGCAGTTATGT
>CADBRS010000205.1 GCA_902797125.1 uncultured Ruminococcus sp. | reverse complement strand
GTCAGATTGACTCCGTACAGCCAGTCGATATAGGTCCTCGCGAAGCCTTCGTTTGCCAGATTGTCATAGTCCGTGTCATCCTTCATCTCGGTCAGAGATGCGGAGACGGTCTGGGGAGTCTGATCCGGGAGCCAGAGTCTTTTGACGGGTTTCTGCCTCTTCAGCGCATGAGCGATGCAGAGCCTGACGATGATCTCTCCCTCCCGGTCCGCATCTCCTGCGTTGACGATCGTATCGACATCATCCCTGTTGCACAGCGTCTCGATCAGTTTGAACTGTCTTTTGACCCCAGCGTCCGGTTTTCCGGATTTCTCGTCCTTCCGGAGTTCGAAGCGGAACGTTTCAGGGAAACAGGGCAGGTTGTTCATTGTCCAGCGGGGTTTCTCAATCTCTGTTCCGGACTCTTTGCCCGGTTCCTGACTGTATGATTCGATATCGCAAAGCGAGAAAAGATGGCCGAAGGCCCATGTGACGATGTATCCGTTGCCTTCGAGATAACCGTTTTTATTTGTCAATGGTTTCGCATTGGGCAAAGTGGCTATGCCCGCCGCGATATTTCGACCCAAACTGGGTTTTTCAGAAATGATTAAAACCATGTTTTTCCTCAAATGCGTTCTTTGTGTCGGTTTTTGTATCTCACGATCGGCAAACAGACCGATCCTTCATCATGGTCATTATAGCAAACGTTTCACGCTTGTCAACCTTATTTTCAGGCTTTCTTCGTCATGCCCTTGGCTTTGAATTTTCAATTCAAAAAAAGTTTTTCACGTCTTTGGCTTTTCAGACGTCCCTTTTTGGGGCGGCTCATCCGTTTTCTTTTCTTAAAGTATATTGACAAATATGACTTTTGTCGCTATAATACGGGATGTTGCACAAATCTTGCGCGGCAAAAAACGTAATCGGAGTGTCTTATGATTCTGGATTTAGGTTCGCTCTCACGCGGGGAAATCAAGGTTTTACCGTTTTCTTTCCGTATGGAAGCACCGGACGTTCAGGACGTGACTTTTACCGACTCCATGACCTGCGAAGGTCAGGTCACGGACATCGGCGGATACAAGAAACTCTCCTGTCATGTATCCGTTCCGTACGTCGGAGCCTGTGCGAGATGTTTAGACGATGTCCGGGGTGTTTTCGAATTCGATTTCAATCGGATCGTGGCCGACCGGCAGAGTCTGAGTGAAGAACAACTGGAGGAAGAGGGACTGGATTATTTGATCCCAGACTCCGGAAAGATCGATCCCGAAGAAGACATCCGAGATGAAATGCTGATGATCTTTCCGATGCGTTTACTCTGTTCTGAGGACTGCCCTGGACTCTGTCCGAAGTGCGGTAAACCGATTCGTTCCGGATTATGCAAATGTTCTCACGAAAAAGAGATCGATCCGCGTCTTTCCGTTCTGCAGACCTTGCTGGATGAAGACGGGGACGAAGTGTGACACCAAATCTGTAAATCATACGTATCGCGGCAAAGGCCGCACATAAGGAGGTTTTTCCATGGCAGTACCAAAGAGAAAAGTATCGAAAGCCCGCAGAGACAAGAGACGCTCGAATAATTCCAAACTGACGGCTCCTGAACTGGTCCGTTGCTCGAATCCTGAATGCAATGAGATGGTTCGCCCGCATCATGTGTGCATGACTTGCGGCTATTACGGCGGCAAAAAAGTGATTGACATCAAGACAAAAGAAGACAAGAAAGCCTGATTTCAGCACGACAAAACTCCGTACCATGCTTGTGACGGAGTTTTTTTTACCCGAAGACGACTGAAAGGAGCGAGATCATGCCAGCATATCCCACACCTCATATCAACGCGAAACCCGGCGATTTTGCACCCGTGGTTCTGATGCCGGGAGACCCGAACCGGTCCCGCTTTATCGCGGAACATTACCTGGAAAACGCCCGGATGGTCAATAACGTCCGCGGTGTACAGGGCTATACCGGGACATACAAGAATTGTCCTGTCTCAGTCATGGCCTCCGGTATGGGCATGCCTTCGATTGGGATCTATTCCCATGAACTCTTCAACGTGTTCGGTGTGGAAACGATCCTGCGCGTGGGCTCTGCAGGCGGGATTTCGGAAGGCGTCCATATCCGGGATATCGTGCTCGGAATGGGGGCTTGTACGGATTCGAACTATGCGTCGGGCTTCCGTTTGCCCGGGACTTTTGCACCGGTCGCCTCTTTCGATGTCTTGAAAACATGCGTCGAAGTAGGGGAGCGGATGGGCCTCGGTCCTAAAATCCACGTAGGCAACGTGCTATCCACGGATGTTTTCTATACGGATGAAGATGAGGTTCCGTCCGGCATGAGGTCCTCTGACGAGTGGAAGAAGATGCAGGTTATGGCCGTCGAGATGGAAAGCGCGGCGCTATATATGAATGCTGCCAGATCGGGGAAGAAGGCTTTGGGCATCTTCACGGTCTCGGATCATCTGTTCACCCATGAAAGCACGACGGCTGAAGAGCGTGAATCCACATTCACGGAAATGATGGAATTGGCCCTTGAGACGGCGGTCTCGATTTCGAAATGAGACGTGTTTTCATCATTGTTCTGGACAGTTTCGGCATCGGGCAGGCGCCGGACGCCTCCCGGTTCGGAGACGAAGGTGCGGACACGCTCTGTGCTCTTACGAGGTCCAAAGAACTGCATATTCCGAACCTGATCAAAGCTGGGCTAGGATGTATCGATGGCGTTACTTCCATCCAAAGGACTGACAACCCGACCTGGGCTTACGGCCGGATGCAGGAAGCTTCCGCCGGAAAAGACACGACGGTGGGTCACTGGGAGATCGCAGGACTGGTCTCGCATGAGCCTTTGCCCACGTTTCCAAACGGTTTTCCCCGGGAAGTTTTGGATGCTTTTTCCAAAGCGACGGGACGGGGAGTCCTTTGCAACAAGCCCTATTCCGGAACGGAAGTCATCCGGGATTACGGTCCGGAACACATCCGGACGGGCAGCTATATCGTCTACACCAGTGCAGACAGCGTGTTTCAGATCGCCGCTCACAAGGCAATCGTGCCGCTGGACGTACTGTATGAGGATTGTGAAAAAGCCAGAAAGATCCTGACAGGACCTTTCGGCGTAGGCCGGGTCATTGCACGTCCTTTTGAAGGAGCACCCGGAGCGTTCGTCCGAACGTCCGAGCGCAGAGATTTTTCAGTCAAACCTTTCGGTGAGACTATGCTGGACAAAGTCAAAAAGGCCGGCCTGGACGTGATATCCGTAGGAAAGATCTATGATATTTTTGCCGGACGGAGCATCACAGAGTTCCATCTGACACATGGCAACAGGGAAGGCATGGAAACGGCATTAAAAGTCGCTCAAAATGCCTTTTCAGGGCTTTGTTTCATCAATCTGGTCGATTTCGACATGCTGTACGGTCACAGAAGAGACGTCGACGGCTATGCGCGAGCTCTGTCCGAGTTTGACAGCTGGCTGCCGCGCATGACGGCGTTGATGCAGGAAGATGACGTTCTGATCCTGACTGCGGATCACGGTTGCGACCCGTCTTTCATCAAGACAACAGACCATACCCGCGAATATGTGCCCATGCTGGCCTTCGGAAAGAAAATCAGACCCGTCAATCTGGGTACCAGACGGACTTTTGCCGATATTGCATCGACCGTGACGGATTGGCTGGATACGGAAAAAACAAAAGACGGAACTTCGATGGCAGATGCCATGACCTAACGTAAATAATTTTGGAGAGGGGCTCATCCCCGCGTTTGAAATGATAGAACTTGAACATGTATCGTTCGAAGTCAACGACGAAAAAGAAGGGAAAGAGATCATCCACGATGTGTCTTTCAAGATCCCGGACGGTCAGCTGATCGTGATTACCGGCCCGAACGGGGGCGGTAAATCCACTTTGGCCAAGTTGATCGCAGGCATTGAAAAGCCCACTTCAGGCAAGATATGGATGGATGGCAAGGATATCACCGGATGGTCCGTGACCGAACGCGCCAGGGCAGGCATCGCCTATGCCTTCCAGCAGCCTGTCCGGTTTAAGGGAATCCGTGTGCTGGACTTGATCCGGTTGGCCAAAGGCGAAAAACTGGCCGTCTCGGATGCCTGCGTTTATTTATCCTCAGTGGGTCTTTGCGCCAGGGATTACGTGAACAGGGAAGTCAACGCCAGCCTTTCAGGCGGCGAACTGAAGCGTATCGAGATCGCGACGGTCCTGGCCAGAGAAGGACATCTTTCCATATTCGACGAACCCGAAGCAGGGATCGATCTGTGGAGTTTCAAGAATCTGATCTCTGTTTTTGAAGAGATGCGTCAAAGGATCAAAGACCGTTCAATCCTGATCATTTCTCATCAGGAGCGTATCCTCAATATTGCGGATCAGATCGTCGTGCTGCGCGCAGGACGGTTGGATGCGGCCGGGCCGAAAGACGAGATCCTGCCGACATTGATCGGGACGTCTTCCGCCTCGCCGGATTGCCGTTTTCAAGCTCCTTCAGGAGGTGAGACGGAATGTTGAAACTTGATGAAATGCAGAAAAAACTGCTGGAGGAAGTAGCGGATCTTCACGCTGTTCCCGAGGGTGCCTACAATATCCGTTCCAACGGAAAAAGCATCGGCAGGTCTTCCAGTGCCCATATCCATATCACGTCCAAAGAAGACGGGAGCGGTATCGTCGTTCAGATCGACCCTGAAACGAAAAAAGAGAGCGTCCATATTCCTGTCGTCATGACTCAGACCGGTCTGAAAGAGGTCGTTTACAACGATTTCTACATCGGAAAGGATGCAGACGTTGTCATCGTGGCGGGCTGCGGTATCGACAACTGCGGCAATCAGGATGCTCAGCACGACGGTATCCACAGATTCTTCGTGGATCCGGGCGCGAAAGTGAAATATGTTGAGAAGCATTACGGATCCGGTGAAGGGAAAGGGAAACGCATCCTCAACCCCGTGACGGAAGTCTTTCTCTCCGAGAACGCCTACATGGAGATGGAAATGGTCCAGATCAAAGGCGTGGATGATACCAACCGGAAGACCGTGGCCAAGCTGGATGCAGGTTCCAAACTGGTCGTCCGGGAGCGATTGATGACGCATGATGAGCAGAACGCGGTCTCGACTTATGATGTCGTTATGGACGGGGCCGGATCATCTGCAGACGTGGTGTCAAGATCCGTGGCCAGAGACCGCTCTTTCCAGAAATTCGACGCAAAACTGGTCGGAAACGCGGAATGTTCGGGTCATACAGAATGTGATTCGATCATCATGGACGAGGGCAGGATCCTCGCCGTACCCGGCCTGGAAGCCAATCACGTCGACGCCGCATTGGTCCATGAGGCAGCCATCGGCAAGATCGCCGGAGAGCAGATCATCAAACTGATGACTCTCGGTCTGACCGAGTCCGAAGCGGAAGAGCAGATCATCAAGGGCTTCTTGAACTGATCAAAGACCCGCCCAAAGACGGACTTTTGCCGTGTTGAGGTTTGACGGAATGGTATGTTGACATCCTGCATCAAACTGTGGTAAAATGCAGACGAAAAGAAAAAAGTGCCCGGGTGAGGGCACTTGAATCGAGGATATTATGCCAGAAATCGACAAAAAACAATATTTGCTTTACAAAGGCCGTCCGCTGGTCCGCGATGATCAGACCATCGTTTACGGCGACATGAAAGAGGATAAATACGTACTGATCCTCGAAATATTCAACTACAAAGAAGAAAAGGGACACCAGGTCCCCTCTTCGATCCTGATTCAGGTCGTGGAATCGGCAAACACCGCCAATATCGTGAAACAGGGCCAGAAGCAGAACATTTATGAAGCATTCAGCATGGGAGTGACCTGGCTGGAACGCGCCTTGGCTGACAGTTGACAGCATCATATAACGGAAAAGCAGCAAATCGTCATGACTTGCTGCTTTTTTCTTCTATCTGGTCGTCTCGGCTTCCACCAGTCTGACGCCGCAATATTGCTGGCGCAGCGCGGGTTTTTCGATCTTACCCGTAGCATTACGGGGAACGGGAGCGAAGATGATCTTGCGGGGGCGTTTGTATCTGGGCATGCCCAGGCAGAATTTTTCGATCTCATCTTTGGTGCATTCCACACCTTCCTTGATCTCGATGATCGCGGCTGCGATCTCACCCAACCGGGTATCGGGCAGCCCGATGACGGCACAGTCTTTGACCTTGTCATAACCGCGAATAAAGTCCTCGATCTGCACGGGGTACAGGTTTTCTCCGCCAGTGATGATGACGTCTTTCTTGCGGTCGACCAAGTAAATGAAACCGTCTTTGTCCATCTTGGCCATATCGCCGGTCAGCAGCCATTCACCGCGCATCACTTCAGCTGTCGCTTCAGGGTTCTTGTAATAGCATTTCATGACGCCGTCCCCTTTGACGGCGAGTTCTCCGACTGAGCCCTGGGGAACTTCATTGAAATCTGAATCGACGATCTTGGTTTCCCATCCGTATCCGGGAATGCCGATGGCGCCGACTTTACGGATGTTTTCCATGCCCAGATGGACACATCCCGGTCCGATCGATTCACTGAGACCGTAGTTCGTGTCGTAGCAGTGATTGGGGAATACCTTTTTCCAGCGGCGGATCAGGGAAGGCGGAACGGGCTGCGCACCGATGTGCATCAGTCTCCACTGTTCTAACTGGTACTGCTCAAGTGCCAGTTCTCCTCTGTCCAGTGCATCCAGAATGTCCTGAGCCCACGGGACCAGAAGCCATACGATAGAAACATGTTCTTCCGAAACGGCACGGAGGATCCACTCGGGTTTGACGCCTCTCAGAAGAACGGCTTTGGAAGAGGATACCAGCGACCCGAACCAGTGCATTTTTGCACCTGTATGATAGAGAGGCGGTATGCAAAGGAACACATCGTCATGGGTCTGTTCATGATGCTTTTGCTCTGTGATCGCGGCTCTCATCAGGGAATGATGGGCGTGAAGGATCGCCTTCGGGAAACCGGTTGTTCCGGACGAAAAATAGATGGCAGCATCATCGTCGTCTGTGACATAGATGGGAGGAGCAAACAGGGAACAGTAGTGGGTCATCTTCTCGTAGTTCATGGCGTACGGAGGGACATCCGGACCTACAAAGAAGTAATCCTTGATCTTTTTCATATGCTTCTTGACGGAAGTGACTCGCTCCGTAAACTCCGGTCCGAAGAACAGGATGGAAACGTCCGCCAGATCCGTGCAATAAAGGATCTCGTCTCCGGAAAAACGGTAGTTCATCGGAACTGCGATAGCGCCTGCTTTGAGGATACCGAAATAAATGGGCAACCATTCCAGGCAGTTCATCAGCAAGATGCCGATCTTGTCTCCTTTCCGGACGCCACGGGTCAACAAAAGATTGGCCACACGGTTGGATTGTCTGTCAAAATCCAGCCAGGTGATCTCACGGCGGTATTTGACGGTTGATGCTGCTTCGATCAAATTGAATTCACGCCAGGATGTCTCATCGGCAGGTCTTTGGGCGGGATTGATCTCCACCAAAGCCACTTCGTCCGGGAAAAAGCGCGCATTATGTTCCAAAAAAGATGTAATGGGCATAAGTTCCTCCATAAAAAAACTCTGCGCCGGTCAGCGCAGAGGGCGTTTTTGAAACGCGGTACCACCTCGTTTTACCGCATCAAGCGGTCTCATGGTCCGAATGGGCCTGCGGATAACGGGGGCACCGGCATATTTTTCACTCTTTGAGGGTGTTTACAATATGCAGCTGAAAGCTGTATTTCATGATTCCGGGTTCGTGCTTTTCACCTGCCAGCATGTCTCTGAAAGCCCATGAGTCACTACTTCTGCTTTGTCTTTGCTTTGAGGGTATTCTACCACCATGCAGACGGCTTGTCAAGAAAAATTATGAGATCGAATCAGTCGGTAAGCCCATCTGCTCCATCAGCCGCCTGTTGAACTCTTCTGCGGTGTTGTATCCCATTTTCTTCTGACGGTTGTTCATGGCGGCGATCTCCAATATGATCGCCAGGTTGCGTCCGGGTTTGACGGGAATCGTGATGGAAGGAAGATCGACACCCAGAATGTTGACATGATTCTCATCCAGACCGAGACGGTCGTACATTTTTCCTTCGGCCCACTGTTCCAGATGGATGACCACGTCTATCTGACCTTCATCTTTGACTGCGCCCATACCGAAAAGCCTTCTGACGTCGACGATGCCGATGCCACGAAGTTCGACGTAGTGGCGGATGATCTCCGGAGCATTACCGATCAGCTGACCGGAAGCGACGCGCCGGATCTCGACTGCGTCGTCTGCGATCAGTCTGTGACCTCTCTTGACCAGTTCGATGGCCGTCTCACTTTTACCGACGCCGCTGTCACCGAGGAGCAGCAGACCTTCGCCGTACACGTCGACGAGAACGCCGTGACGCGTGATGCGGGGTGCCAGATGATTGTTGAGAGAAGTGATCAGCAACGCCATGACGTCACTGGTCTTTTCCTGGGTCCTCAGCAGGGTCACGCCTTCTGATTTGGCGCATTTGACCATTTCTTTGAAAGCACTGTTGCCGGCTGTGATCAGGACCGCTACCGGATGCGCCTTGAAAAAGTTTTTGAATGTCGACAGACGTGCGTCAGGTTCCAGACTTTCAAGATATCTGCATTCCGCATTGCCCAGTAACTGGATGCGCTTTTTTTCAAATAAAGTGAAATAGCCTGCCAATGCCAAACCGGGTCTGCTGACTTCCGGAGTACTGATCAGAATGGAATCAAAATCGTCAGGTTTATTCAGGATCTCAAAATTGAAATCGGTAACGATTTTGGAGAGTTTGACTGTATATTCTTCCATGAAACAAAACTCCTGCCACGTAAGTTTCTGACCCTATTATACCATTTTTTCCGCGAAAAAGACAGTTTTTTTCCATAATATTGACCCAGGTATTGTTTTCGTGTATAATTATTATGTATGGGTATGCCTACGTGCGCGTGCCGTGAACAGAATTTGATGTGGTATCTGCCTGATGACAGAGACACCGCTTTCCATCTCAGAAGGAGATTTAAGATGGCCCGCTGGAGAAGATTTCTTGCTTTTTTCATACTTGCCGTGACGCTTACGATGAGTTTGCTCCTGTCTTCATGCGGTGAAAACTACAAATCTGTAGGTACTTGTGCCGGGTTCGACGTTTACGAGGATGAGTATCGTTTTGTCACGATGCAATACAAGTACATGATGCAGTCCGAATACGGCTCGGATATCTGGAGCGACCCCCAAAAAGCGGAGCAGTACAGAGATGAACTGACTCAGTATGTGTTGAAAAACCTGACTGTCAATTATGCCGTTTTAAGTCTGGCTGAGGAAGCCGGGTTTTCACTGAAGGACTCAGACGTTTCCAAACTTGTTGAGTCCAGATTGAAGAGCTACAAGCAGGAAATCGAACAGGCCGGTTACGACTATAAGAGTTTTCTTGCCGAAAACTACATGACCGAACATTATTACAAGTTCGTTTTAGGTTGCGACGCCCTCGAAACGCAACTGATCTATACATATGCCGATGACTTGGGCATCATCAAGTATTCGTCCGTCAGCGAAGAGTCTTTGAGCGAGTTTTACGATTTCGTCATGGACGGCGGTTTCATTCTGACTTACCATATTTATGTCAAGAATGATCCCGGCGAAGATATCGAAGCGAACCGGAATCGGGCGGAAGAAGCCCGGGATCTGCTGGTCAGCGGGCAAAAGACGGTCAGTGAGATGGTCGGAGGCACTTACAACGAAGACGTTTATGAAACAAAGCCCTACTGTTTTACGAGAGGCGAAATGGATGCCAAATATGAAAATGCCGCATTTGCTTTGGCAGTCGGGGAAGTGAGCCCTGTCATCGAGACCGGGGACGGCTTCTATGTCATTATCAGGCAGCCCATGACTTCTGAATATGCTTCGACCAATATCAAGTCGCTCTTGGCTCAATACCAGTATCAGGCCATGCAGGAAATATTGGATGCAGTCAAAGCAGACCTTTCCGTGGAACTCAACGAATACGGAAAGTCCATCGATCTGGTCGCTTTGAAATGAAGAAAAGAAGCAAAAACCTGTATTTTTCAAACCGATCCGACAAGCCGAAAAAACGCATGGATCCTCTCGTGATCCGGTCGGTCATCATTATTTCATCCGTTTTGATCCTGTCTGTTGTGATCGCCGTGATCACCGGAACGCTACTCGGGAAAAAAAGTGAACAGATTCCGGTAGCTGAGACGCAACCCGGGGATGAACGCCCTGAAAGGAATCTCAGAGTTCCGGAGGTTCAGGCACTTTGCTATCCTGCAACCGTCCCTTTTCAAAATATTGAAGAAGGGAGCACGCTGTCCGTCACTGTGAAAAACGGGCAGGGTACCATCCTGTTTCGCTCGGATGTGGCCCGTTCTTTGGGCTTGCAGGATGATGAAACCGGTTTCAGGCCCTCCGAGTTGGTCGACGCCGCACACGCGAGCGGAGTCCGAATGTCTTTTTGCTTTTATTTTTCCTGCTTCGGCATTCAGGATGAAAACACAAGGAAGAGTGTCGAAAGTTTCGAAAAATCGCTGATCTGGGAGTTGATTTCCGCCCATCCGGATGAATTGATCCTGCTCGGACTGCCTTTTGATGCGGACGGTGTGTCCGACTCGAAACGGGTTCTTGAAGAAATCATCGACAAGGCGAACGATACAGCCATCGGACTGACTTGTCCGTATGATGCTCTGCAAAACAACGCAACGGATCTGTTGAATCTGTATTCGGTTTCAGATTTCATGTTGCTCGATCTGAACGATTGTTCCGGTCCCAAGGAGCAATATGTTCAGAACGGAGAAGACAGTTTTGTGCTGACTCCGAACCCCAACAGTGCCTATCAAGTTTACAAAACCAATTACCAAACGATCGTTTCGTGCGGGATGCGAATCCTTCTGTCCGAAAACATGGAGGAAGAACTTTCTGATCTCATTTCATTAGGAATGAGCAACTATCAACTGACTGATTGTTTTCAATCATAATGTGCCGGAAAAACCGGAGAGGAATCACATGGAAGCTGTTTTGAATTTTATTAAGTCAATCGACTGGGGCCTTGTTTTCGGGCTCATGCTTTTGATTACCTGCCTGATCATCTTGTTCATCGAGGTAATGCGGGCCAGAAAACACGGACTGGGTTTTACGATCGGCACTTTGCTCATGCTGATCGTCAGTATCATTCTGGCCATTGTTACCACGAGGATACTGAGTCTGGTTTTGGGCGGAAATCTGGTCAATCTGCTTCAGACGTCACTTCAGGATGTCTATAATATGATCGCCGAAAACGCTCCGAATGCGCCAGAACTTTTGGCTGTGTTTGTCGCCATCTTCACCGGTCCTTTGATTTTTGTGATTCTTTTCTTCCTTTACCGGATCATCCTTCAGTTCTTTGCCAAACTGATCAGAATGCCCTTTGAGCGTCTGATCACGAAAAAAGAAAAAGAAGTAATCGCGAACAGAGAAGAGAAAAAACAGGAAAACATGGTCTCTACGGAGAATGTTTCCGCTGCCGAGAATGTCGAGGGCGAACCGGGTTCTGCAAGCAGTGAAGAGTACGATCCTGCATCGGAAGATGTGGTCAAGCATCTGACCGAAGAAAACATGGATGACGAGTTCAAGAAGCAAGCAGGCGAGGACGATGATGAAAAATTCAAACCCTTGGGGCCCAAGGAACGTCCGATCCTGACCACAGCTATCGCTATGGTTTTGGGTGCAGTATGCGGACTTCTTCTGATCATTGCCACGTTCTCCCCGAGAGTCGGCTATTCACGTGCGGGAGAAGAAGTGATGCCCGGCGTGACCGCCATGGCCAAAGAAGTCGCATCCACTGCCAGTAACTCTCAGTCTCAGCCGGAGGGCGAAGCTACTGCGGATTATGAAGGAGAACACTATATCCAGCTGGCCGATTTCAGTCCGATCGGAATGGATTTTGATTTTAATGCGCTCCTGGATGATGCCGTGGAGGGCATGAATGCATATCTGGGCAACTTCATGCATAGAGCCATTTATGCCTGCGGAGGCGGGCTGATTTTCGAGTCCGTTTCCACCTATACGTTCGAAGGCGAGTCCGTCTCACTACTGAAAGAAGCATCTACCATCAGTAATCTGTTGGAAGATGCCGGGCCTATGATGGACGTCGGAGAAGGCAAATTGCAAGAAAAGCACGCCTTAGCTCTCAAAAATATTGTCAATGATGTGGCGGACAGCGGTTTTCTGACACCGATCGTAGCCAATTTTGTTTCAAGAGTGACGGACAAGTGGGCCAACGGGGAACCGTTTGAAATGACTTTCCAGGATCAGAAGGCCTCGATCCCGGCGCCGGATCTCGGTGAAAACATCGAACCGTCTGCCAGAAAAATCTATGCTGCTTTCAGGGAAACAACCCCGCAAACGCTGAGAGAGGATCTCAATACGCTGGCCGATGTCGTTTACGTCCTCGTTGTCAATGACGTTTTTTACGATCCAGGCTCAACGGTGACTATATTGACCAATATGGCCAGCAACGATGTGATAGACCAGGTTTTTGACATCATCGAGCAAAACCAGAGACTGTCCGTTTTGGTCGTCGAAATCGAAAACATCGCTCTTCGGTTTATCGGAGACACATTGGGCATTCCGTCTGATGCCGCTGAGCTTTACAGCGGCCTGCTGGAGGATCTGTCCGCACGGATTGAGGACCTCAACAGATTCGGACACAATGCCGATGATTACACGAACCAGCTGTGTTCCTATGTGCTTGACACTTTCCCGCGCTATGGTTTTGCAATGACCGAAACGATGGGAGACGTGCTGGCTGTCGCTTTGGCTATTGATTTCCGCAACGCCAATTCTGTAACCGTGGCCGACCTTCAGGCTTTCTTCGCTGATTTTGCAGACAGTGTGGGTCAGAATACAGTTTCGATGTCGTATGAAGACTCCAGACTGTTAGCGTTGGAAACTACCGATACGAACCGGAGCGCAGGGGTTTACTGGCTGAATGAGATGCTGGATGCTTTGACACGGGAGGATCCCGTAAAGCTTGAGATCCAGATCGTGACTGCCGAACAGTTGCTGGGTGGACCGATCTCGAAGATCAGTCAGTCCTTGCTGGATCGCTACACAAAGGACGAGAAAAAAGATTTCAACCTGTATTTTTCTCAATTCCAGTCTTCGGAGACTTTGGATTCAGTGTTGATCACGATCGGGCAGTTGCAACATAGTCCGGAACAGATATCTGAGAGCAGGGCCATGGTCAAAACCATCGTGAGCGGGTTGAAAGATCTTCTCAAATCCATCGAGGACCTGGACAGAGGACAGGAGGACACGAGAGAAGTTTTGCGTCTGGTTGGCGGCTTAATGGACGATTTGTCGCGGAATGCCTACGACAGAACGGACATGTTCTTGCTGGCTCTTCTGGAGTCATCATCCGTCACGGACGGATTGGATATGAATCCTGTCGAAACCAGATCAGTGGGCGACATGATCATCAACGAAGTCCATTCAAAGAATCTGACTTACGAAGAATTGCTTCCGAGTATGTACGACGTTGTGACCGCGATGATGGCAGTCACTTCGGGTGATGATCCTCAAGAGAACATCCGCGTTATGTTGGATAATCTGACCCCTGCCACTGCTCAGGCTTTGTCCAGCATTGCCACAACAGATTTGCTTTCTAATCTGGGCGTGCCCGAGGAAAATAGGGAAGGAACTGTCAGCGTGGTCAGCAACCTTATGAACAATTTCGCCGACGCGAAAGAGAATGGTTTGACTGATGAGGAGATCCAAAGAGAGTCTGAATCGATCAACGCGCTGATGTCGGTCTCTCTGTCAACCTCGGACAGCGATTCAAACGAGATGTTCGGTGAAGACAGTAAATCCGGTATGACAGCGGATGATTTCCTTTCGAATGTCTTTGACTCTACGATCGTTTCGCAAACCATGCAAGACAGTATCACAGGGGAAGACGGCGAGGTCATCGAAGATCCTTTGGGACTGGGCGCAGCACTGACTGATAACGATATTCAGGCTCTGTATGAGGCTGAAGCTCAGGGCAATTATTCTGAAGAACAGATTCAGATGCTCCACACATTCCTGGGTATTCCTTCCGATCAAACGATGGAACCGTAAACCCCAAAATGGGACTCTGCAGATGCGGG
>CADBRS010000204.1 GCA_902797125.1 uncultured Ruminococcus sp. | reverse complement strand
TGCAGGTAACCGACCGCCATCCAATGTTCGCGGTCCGCTCCGAAATGATCCGCCATCGCACCCATGGCGTACATGACGTTCTTAGAGTGCAGGATCAAGGGAAGCTCGTGGACCTGGGAAGACAAAAGTTCTTCGGCTCGTTGTATTGTTAACATAAGTGGGTCCTCAATAATACATCGTTCCCAGCCAGTTCGTGCCCACATCCTTGATGGACGGAAGTTTGGCAGCGGCTTTTTCGTCATACTGAATATTGGGTATCTCTTTGGAAGTCAGGGTATTGTACATCTCATCCACGACTTCGGACTCGAATTGAGAGAACCAGTCCTTGTTGTCCTCAGCGTTCCAGCCGTCAGCGGGTAAGGGAAGGACCCGGAGGACGTAATAACCTTCCTCGGTCTCGCAAAAGATCGTATCTCCCGCAGAAGATCCCCTCAAGGCTGCACGGATGCTGTTCAGAAGGGTTGCCGAATAATCGACGTCCAGATTCAGAAATGCACCGTTCCCGCTGTCGGAATCCGAAAACTTGTCCGAAACTTCCATCGCATAGTCCGTAAAGGCGGCGTCATCCAGCGTCTTGGCCTGTTCCAGATAGGCTTCGGCTGTCTTTTTGCGTTCGGCCATTTCCGCGGCGGTATAGTTGACGTAATCTCCGACGGAATCTCCGTTCTCATCCAGATTGTTGCGGTAAGCCCCGATGGTCCGGTAGGCATATCTCGGTTCGTCTACGCCGTCTTCTATATCTTCGGCGAGATAGTAGGCGGTATCGCCGAATTTATCTGCATACAGGTTCCCGTTTCCGTCCTGTCTGGTCCGGCCGTTCTCGGTATCGTAGGAGATCTTGGACATGGTGGAGTCCGTGTAATAGATATCGTCCCCGTTCTCGTCTGTTTCACAGACCAGTTTGAAAGAGGATACGACGATCTTTTTGAAGCAGACATAGTGATTGGTATAGTATTCGCTCCGGACCGTGTCCGCGATCAGGGTGGACAGATGGGATCTAAGCGCTTCGATCTTGGCTTCGATCAGGTAAACCTCTTTCAATATATCGACGTTGACGCCATATTGGGCAAGGATCGCGTTGAAGGCGGATTTGCTGCCTTCCGCGTCAGCCAGCATGAGATCTTCGATATAGGAGTCCACTTCCTGCACGGCCCCGGCAGACAAGGTGAGGTGATAGACGTCTTCGAACAGATAGAGCGCGGCCAGCGTCCGCTCGCATTGGGTGCGGATCTGGGACTCGAAATAGGACGCATAGGTCGTTCCGGTCGAGTCGAAGACGGTTTGCCAGAACTCGATCATGTCCACGGGGTAGCTGTATGCGGACAGACGTCCCTTCATGCGGGAAAGATACAGCTCGTACATATTGACGGTCAGAGACTGTGACCCCAGGGACATATAGGTTTTCCCCAGATTGCTGCCGCAGCCGGCCAGCAGGGAAGCAAGCATCAGCAATGAGAGGATCAGGCATGTGAAACGCAGGCCTTTTTTTGTACCTTTTTGCACTTTAATCGTTCCTTTCTATAGACTGTTTTTCTTCATCGGAAAGGGCGTCGAAGGCCTCCATGTAGTCTTTGAAAAGCTGCAGGAGGAGCGCGCCCGGAGTCTCGTTCGGCAGCAAATTGACGGTGAAATAGGTCTTTCCCGTCAGCACGATGCGAAGCCGGTTCTTGTATTTGGTGTGAACGTCCATCCAGGCGTTGAGCTGGAAAGTCTTGGGGATGAGCCGGATGGTCCGGCCGTCCTGCTGGATGGACACGATCCCGCTTTTGGCCGCACGGGTGCGGATGAGGGCGATATCCACCAGATTGAGAGCGGGTTTGGGTATCTTCCCGTATCTGTCCTTGAGTTCGTCCAGGATGTCTTTCTGGTCTTCTTCCGTCTCGACCATGGCCATTCTCTTGTAGAGCGCCATGCGTTGAGCAGAAGACGACACGTAAGTCTCGGGAATGAAGGCGTCGCAGGAAATGCTGACCTGGCAGTCCGGTTCTTCTGGGACTTCCTTGCCTTGCTCTTCCAGAACGGCGCGATTGAGCATTTTGATGAACAGATCGTACCCGATCGCTTCCAGATGTCCGGACTGTTCCGCACCGAGCATGTTGCCCGCGCCACGCAGTTCGAGGTCTCGGAGCGCGATCTGGAAACCTGCTCCGAAATCCGTGAAGTCCCGGAGGGCTTCCAGCCTTTTTTCGGAGATCTCGGTGAGTGCCTGATATTCGGGATAGGTGAGATAGGCATAGGCTCGTCTGCTGGACCTTCCCACGCGTCCGCGCAACTGGTGGAGCTGGGAGAGCCCCATGCGGTAGGCGTTTTCCACGATGAGCGTGTTGGCGTTTGGAATATCGATGCCGGTCTCGATGATGGTCGTGCAAACCAGCACATCGATAGTGCCTTGGATCATGGCCGCCCAGATGTCTTCGAGTTCCTCTTTGGACATTCTTCCGTGTGCGGTCACAACGTTGGCTTCGGGTATGGCCTGCTTGATGTTGAAAGCCACTTCGGTGATCGTATCGATGTCATTGTGCAGCCAGAAAGACTGACCTCCGCGTCGCATCTCGCGCCGGATCGCGTCATAAAGGACCTTTTCGTCGTACGGGACGACATAAGTCTGCACGGGCACGCGGTCCCCGGGCGCTTCGTCCAGAACGGAAATGTCCCGGATGCCGCCCATCGCCATGTTCAGCGTGCGGGGGATCGGAGTGGCGGACAGGGTCAATACGTCCACGTTAGCCACTTTTTGTTTGATTTTTTCTTTTTGAGCGACGCCGAAACGCTGCTCTTCATCGACGATCAGAAGACCCAGATCCTTGAACTGGACGTCAGATGAAATGAGCCGGTGCGTGCCGATGATGATATCGATCTCGCCACGGCGCAATGCCCTTAGCGTCTGCTCGATCTGGCGGGTGGTCCGGAACCGGGAGACCATGTCCACGTTGACCCCGAAGGGCTGCATGCGCGCGGAGACGGTCTGCAGATGCTGCAATGCCAATATGGTAGTCGGCACCAGGATAGCGACCTGTTTGCCTGCCAGAACGGCTTTATAGGCTGCTCTGAGCGCGACTTCGGTCTTGCCGAAGCCCACGTCGCCGCACAAGAGTCGGTCCATGGGGGTGGCTTTTTCCATATCTGCCTTGATGTCTTCGATCGCGTTGAGCTGACTGTCTGTCTCCTGGTATTCGAAAGCGGCATCGAAGTCGGCCTGATAGTCGTCGTCGGGCGGGAAGGCAAAACCGGGACGTCTCATCCGGGTCGCGTAGAGCTGGACGAGTTCCTTGGCCATTTCCTTGACCGACGCGCGGGCCCGGTTCTTGGCCCGGGTCCAGCTTTCGCCTGAAAAACTGGACAGCTTGATATTCTCTTTTTCCGCGTCCGAACCGATATATTTGGAGACCATATGGAGACGGTCCACGGGCAGGAACAATTGATTGGTCCCCGCATACTGGATGCGGATGTAGTCCCGGGTCACGCCGTCCTGGGTGATCGTTTCCATGCCCGTATACCGGCCGATACCGTGGATCTCATGGACGACCAGATCTCCGGGCTGCAGATCGGCATAGGACAATATCGCCTGGCCGCCGTGTCCGGCCCGCCTCTTCCGCCCCTGACTCGAAGGTGTCTTGAGGGTATATCCCGCCGCCCGGGCTTCCGGGATCAGGGAGAGAACGATGACTTTCTGCCCGATCAGTTCGAAGGCGGGCAGGGAAAGATGGTAGATGATGCGGATGCGGTTCGGGCTCAGGTCGAGCGTGGAATCCGGGCGTACGATATCGCACTTGAATCCCTCATCGGTCAGTTTCGTTTTCAGATTTTCAGCCGAGATCTCGTTCTCGACCTCGATCAGGATCTTGAATTTTCCGCTCTGCAGATGCGTAAGATCCTCGCTGAGCATGGGCAGTCTTCCCGCATAGGACGGGACCTGACGCGTCCGGAACCCGAACAGCCCGGACAGCTTTTGAGGGGATATCCCGTAGGACAGATTGTCGATATGCAGAGGCCCCTGAGCGACCAGGAAGGCGCGCATATATTCCGGGCCTCTTGTATAAACGGCATATTTGGACACGATCGTGCCGGATTCGAGCAGGTCCGAGACCTGCATAGCGGCCTCCCGTTCGCCCGAACGCATGCGTTCGGCCACGCCGGATGTGTTGAGTACACAGACCAGCGTCCGTTCTGAGAAATAGTCCAGTACCGTGTGCATTTCGGGATAAATGACCGAGATGTATTTGTCCGCGAACCGGATGTCGTGGATGCCTTCCTCAAGCGCAGTCCGTTCGCCGAGCAAAGCGGAACGGATGCCCTCGGTCTGGGCATTCTTGTATCTCGTGGATACGATATGGCAGATCTGCTCGACGGCTGCTTTGTCAGGCAGGACTTCGCGCGTGGGCGGGAGCGTGGCTCTCACCAGTCTCCGCCGGATTCGCTGAGTCTCGCTGTTGAAGAGTCCCATGCGGTCGATCTCGTCTCCGAAGAATTCCAGACGGACGGGGTAGGGGCTGAAGAAAGATTCGCCCTCTTTCGTTTCATAAGTGCCCGAGGGAGGGAAGATGTCGATGATGCCTCCCCGGCGGGCAAACTGCCCGGGGCTTTCCACGAGCTCGACGCGGACATAGCCCGCATCCAGCAGGTTTTGAGTCAGGACTTCCGGATCCGTCTCTTGGTCGATATCCAGTTTGAGCGTGTTCCGGATCAGTCGTTCCTTGGGTATGGTCAGCCCGAGCGCGGTGTCGGGCGTGAGCGCGATCATGTCGAAAGCGCCGCTCACGATGCCCGAAAGGATCCGGATGCGTTCGCTTTCGAAGTCGTGGGAGGCGGATACGTTTGTAAAATTCAGGTCCCGGCTGATGAAAGTGGCCGCTTCGTATCCGAAATTGCGGAAGAGCGTCACTTTCCTCGAGCAGGTCTTTTCATCCGCACAAATGAGCAGCATGGGCCCCTTGTGCAGATCTTTCGTATCTTCGTACAGCGCGATGAGCGCGGCGTCTTCCGCACCGGCGCAGAGCCCGTTGACCTGGATGGGCAGAGGATGGCGGTCGGTCAGACCCGAGCGGACGAGCTGTGAGAGCTGGTAGTAATCCGATGAAGAGCGGATCACACCGGAAAGGATATCAGACATCAGACGCTGACCCCGTTACAGTCCTGCATGGCGCCGGGGATATCTCCTTCCGTGATTTTTAGAAGCGCTTTCTCGACGTAGGGACTCAGCGCTTTCAATTTGCCGAGGTCGTCTTCCGTGAAGTGGGAGAGGACCCAGTCGACCAGATCATATTCGGGAGTCGGTTTCTGGCCAACCCCGATACGGATGCGGGGGAAATCCTCCGAATCGAAATACTCGATGATGCTCCGGAGCCCTTTCTGACCTCCGTCGCTGCCTTGCGCGCGGATGCGCATCCGGCCCACGTCCAAATTGATGTCGTCGCAGATCACGATGACATGAGACAGGGGTATCTTATAGTATTTCGCAGCCGCGGACACGGCTTTGCCCGAGTTGTTCATAAAAGTCTGAGGGAACATGAAGAGGGCGCGGTGATCCCCGATCCGTCCTTCGCCTACGAGGGCGTCGAAACGGCTCCGGTCCGCCCGGATCCCGTGAGACTCCAGATAGGCACTCAGCATGATGAAGCCCGCGTTATGGCGCGTTTTGTCGTAGGTGAGCCCGGGATTGCCCAAGCCGACCACGAGATACGAGACGGGTTCCTTGTCTTCAGGCTTTTTTTCGATTTTTTTGAAAAGTTCAAATAAACGGTTCACGGTATCCCTCTCTAAGGATTGCTTTCCTCGGACGCAGGCACGTAGGATCTGAGCTGCCAGATCTCAATGAAGCCTGCGGATTCGATCAGATCATAGTTCATCGCGTTGCATATGCTCGAGACGTCGTAG
>CADBRS010000203.1 GCA_902797125.1 uncultured Ruminococcus sp. | reverse complement strand
TTCTGCATGTTTTCCCAGATGGCATAGCCGTACGGGCGGATGATCATGCATCCCTTGACGGAGGAATAGTCGATGAGATCCGCTTTTTTGCATATGTCCGTGTACCATTGGGCAAAATTCACGTCCATGGACGTGATTTGCTCAACCATTTTCTTGTCGTTTGCCATAATATCTCCTGTAGGCGGGCGTAAAAAGGATATGAACCCGCCCGTTTCTGTCTTCGCTTATTATATATCTTAACAAAAAGTTTGTCAATTACGAAAAAGAGATGCTTTTTCAATTGCTTTTTCTTAAAAAATGTGGTATGCTATGGCGAAAAAAGATTTTCACCAAACGGAGGAATGAAAAAATGAATGTAAGAGTTGCTATCAATGGTTTCGGCCGTATCGGCAGACTGGCTTTCCGTCAGATGTTCAAAGCTGAAGGTTATGAAATCGTTGCCATCAACGATCTGACAAGCCCCGCTATGCTCGCAAATCTGCTGAAATATGACACAGCACAGGGCGGCTACTGCGGCAAGATCGGCGAGAACGTCCACACAGTATCATCCAAAGAGCCTGTTTTCGAAGAAGACGGCAAGACCGTGAAGGTCCCCGGCTCCATCACCGTCGACGGCACAGAGATCACCATCTATGCTATGCCTAAGGCACAGGATCTGCCTTGGGGCGAACTCAAAGTAGACGTCGTTCTGGAATGCACAGGTTTCTATACATCCAAAGAGAAGTCCATGGCTCACATCCAGGCAGGCGCAAAGAAAGTCGTTATTTCCGCTCCCGCCGGCAAGGATCTGAAGACCATCGTTTATTCCGTAAACGAGAAGACCCTCACCAAAGACGACCAGATCATTTCCGCTGCTTCCTGCACGACCAACTGCCTGGCTCCGATGGCCAAAGCGCTGAATGACTATGCTCCGATCCAGTCCGGTATCATGAGCACCATCCACGCATACACAGGCGACCAGATGATCCTGGACGGCCCGCACAGAAAAGGTGACCTCCGCCGCGCCCGCGCCGGAGCTGCCAACATCGTTCCGAACTCCACCGGTGCCGCTAAGGCTATCGGTCTGGTCATTCCCGAACTGAACGGCAAACTCATCGGCTCTGCTCAGCGCGTTCCGGTTCCGACAGGTTCCACCACCATCCTCACAGCTGTTGTCAAAGGCAAAGACGTGACCGCAGAAGGCATCAACGCCGCTATGAAGGCTGCCGCTTCCGAATCCTTCGGATACAACGAAGATCAGATCGTTTCTTCCGACGTCATCGGCATGCGTTACGGCTCGCTGTTCGATTCCACTCAGACCATGGTCTCCAAGATCGACGACACGACCTATCAGGTCCAGGTCGTTTCCTGGTACGACAATGAGAACAGCTATACCAGCCAGATGGTTCGCACCATTAAGTATTTTGCTGAACTCGGCTGAGATACCAGCCATGCATAGGAAAGGATGCGCGTGGCGCATCCTTTTTTCGAAAACGGGAAGGAGAAAAAATGGAATACGTTTTTTCAGATAAAATTGCCAATCTAAAGCCGTCTGCCATCCGCGAGATCTTGAAAGCGCCGTCAGACGCAGAAACCATTTCTTTTGCCGCAGGCAATCCCAGTCCCGAAGCTTTCCCGCTGAAAGACCTGGCCGATCTCTCGGCCGACATTTACCAAAACATGCCCGTTCAGGCGCTCCAGTACAGCGTGACGGACGGATACGGACCGCTCAGAGAGGCCGTGGCCAAACGTCAGAAAGCCGTTTTCGGCATCGGGCGTGATTTCGATACGACGATCATCGTGTCGGGTGGACAGCAGGGGATCGAACTTTTGTGCAAAGTCATGTGCAACGAGGGCGACACCGTGCTCGTCGAGACTCCTTCGTTCGTGGGCGCTTTGAACGCATTCCGTTCCTGCGGTGCCCGGACGGTGGGCGTGCCGCTTTGCGAAGACGACACCGGCATCGACGTTCCGGCGCTCGAAAAAGCCCTTCAGACCGAACCGAACGTCAAGATCCTTTATTTGATCCCGACGTTCCAGAATCCTGCCGGCACGACCATGATCCTCCGGAAGAGAAAAGAAGTCTATGCACTCTGCAAGAAATACGGCGTGCTGATCCTGGAGGACAACCCGTACGGCGAGCTCCGCTTCGAAGGGGAAGAGATCCCCACGATCAAAAGCTTCGACGAGGACGGCATCGTGGTTTACTGCTCATCATTTTCAAAGATCCTGTCCCCCGGCATCCGTGTCGGATTCATCATC
>CADBRS010000202.1 GCA_902797125.1 uncultured Ruminococcus sp. | reverse complement strand
TCCACGGCGACGTGATGGTCGTGGACCAGTCTTTTGACGCCGCCCCAGTCGGAGCGGGCGATCCCCTGCAGTTTCATTCTGTCTTTCAAAACCGTTTTGAGGTAGTACGGATGGCACATCATCGGTTCCCCGTCGATCGCGTTGTAGCAGACCATCACGTCTTTGGCTCCGCCCTCCGTGATGGCTGCCTCGAAGACAGGAAGGTAATCTCTTTCGATCTCGCGCTCACCGGCACGCGCATTGGAGCAGTTTGTTCCGGCTTCGGCCATCCCGTGCGTGCAAAAATGCTTGGGTTCGGACATGACCGCATCCGGTCTCCCTATATCTCCTTTTTGCTCCCCCTGGATGATGGCGGCGGCCATTCTGGAAGACAGATAGGTATCTTCTCCGAACGTTTCCTCCACTCTGCCCCATCTGGGTTCTCTGGCCACATCCAGATTCGGGGCCAGGATCTCGTGGATGCCCAAGGCCCGGGATTCACGGCCGATCGCCCCGCCGACCTCTTTGACGAGGTCCGGATCGAACGTCGCACCCAGATTCAGCGGGACCGGGAAAATGGTTCCCCGGACGCCTGAAATGCCATGGAGTGCTTCCCCGGTAAAAGCGACGGGGATCCCCAATCTGGTCTTTTCCACAAAATATTTCTGGATCCTGTTCTGGGCTTCGGGCAGCGAGTACATGTCATGGACGTAGCCGATGCCGTAAGGGATGTCCCGGGACAGTTTTCCTTCGTCGAATTCAGTATCCGGCATCACGGAACAATGCTGACGGGGATCCGGACGGGACGCGTATTCGACGCCGCGGATCATGGTCGTCTGGGCCACTTTTTCCTCCAGCGTCATGCGGGACAGCAGATCTTTGACACGTGTCCCGATATCCAGTTTCGGGTTTTGATAAGGCAACATGAGATAACTCCTTTTCAGTCGAAATAACCGGTGTAGGCAAAAGACTGAGGTCTTTTTCCGGGGAACAGCAGGTCGAACAGATGGATAAAATAGCGGTCAGTCATGCTGGCGATATAGTCCACCACGATCTGATTGGGCTCGGTCTTCGTGTAATCTCCGGTCAGAAGCGCTTTGCTTCCGTGCATGCCGGTGATGTATTTGATGTGGTGAGTGAATATCTTGGATGATGTATTGCCGGACAGCAGATCGGACAAAAGCCGGTCATAAAGCAGACGCATCATCTCGTCGAGCCCCCGGACTTTGTCGTTGGCTTTGAGATAAATATGCTCCATGTTCTCCTGCATCGCCGTCTGCAGATAGCGGATGCTTTCTTTTCCCAGTCCGATATAGTCCTGGCCGTAACTCGTCTCAATGATATCGGCCTCCAGTCTGGAGATGGCGGCGGAATTGTCCTTGCGGGTCGCCGAGATATCGAAGGAACGCAATCCGGCATAGGCTGCGTCCAGTCTGTCCGAGATCAGGTATGCGATGACGTCCGAATAGCGGACCACCAGCCCTTCCAGGGTGGAAGCGATGAAAGTTCTGGCTTTTTTGTTTTCCTTATCCGTGTAGCAGTCCTCGATCTCTGAGAGGAACTTGTCGTAGGTCGGCCTTTTGGCAGGATAGATCTTCTCCAGTGGCTCTTCCCCGTTGTGACCGGCTATGCCGTCCAGGACCTGCATCGAAATGTTGTTCGGGAACAGTTCGGTCAGAATGCGGACGGACTGGATATTATGATTGAAATGACGTCCCGTCTTTTCAAAATAGATCTTGTCGAGGATGCGCTCTCCTGCGTGCCCGAAAGGCGTGTGACCCATGTCGTGGGCCAGCGCGATCGCTTCGATCAGATCTTCGTTGAGGTGCAGTCTGCGCCCGATGATCTTTGCGATCTGCGCGACATGCTGGACATGGATGTCCCGTCTGGTCAGGTCATCGTTTTCGAACAGCGCGAACACCTGTGTTTTTCCCGAATAGCGGTTGTAGTAGGGACACCACTGGATCTTCTGGACGTCCCATACGAAGGGATCCATCAGCGAACGGTCAGTCGACCGGTCCGGGAATCTGCGAAGCGCCTGCTCGTTCGGAAAGGCCAGTCTCCGGTAGGATCCTTCCCTGTTTTCCTGATCCCATTTGTTAACGAATGCATCCGAAAGATATAAAGATTTGGGGCGGCTTTTCCCGTCTTTTCCCAGCACAAGATAATCCAGGCTGACTTCCAGGACGGAGGCCAGTTTGGCCAGCGTCAAGACCCCGGGCTCGCTTTCTCCGGTCTCCCATTTGCTGACGGCCCTGTCCGTCACTCCCAGCTTTTCACCGAGCTCGGTCTGGGTCAGACCGATTTCTTTTCGTTTTTCCTTAATTCTGTCTCCGATCTGGTCCATGAAAGTCCCCTCCTTTTTCAGTATAATTCTACCATCTGTTCGTTTTTATGTCAACATAATCTGCAAAAAATCTCTTGACAGTAGAAAAACGAGGCGCAGAAAAAGGGTTTTTTTAAACCTGACACGCTATTTACCGTTCTTCTCGGTTTTTTCAGGCGTATACTTCGGAAAACTCAGATCCACTCCGCACACGATTTTCATTTTCAAAGATCATATTTCAATTCCCTCTCTGTTGACAATCATTTCCCCGGATGCTATAATGGACGCAGAGTTCAACCCTTAGCGGAGGTTCATCATGAAACAGATCAAAACTTTAAAGACCAAGAATCTTTGCGAAAGCGCAAAGAACGGCGGTTGCGGCGAATGCCAGACTTCCTGCCAGTCCGCCTGCAAAACCAGTTGCGGAATTGCAAATCAGAAGTGCGAAAACAAATGATCTTTTGAACAACTCAGGAAATGCCGTTTTCAAAGCGGCATTTCTTGCTTTAGGAGCCTTTAATGATACACTGCTACCAACTGGATGGGATCAACGTCGTTCTGGACGTCTACTCGGGCGCCATCCATATCGTGGATGACGCGACATACGACATCATCTCCATGTACGAGTCTCTCCCCAAAGAGGAGATCAAATCCCGCATCCTGGAAAAATACCGGACAGATCCGGAAGTGACGCCCGAAGAGATCGACGCGTGTTTTGATTCGATCGAATCGCTGAAACAATCCGGTCAGCTGTTCACAGAAGACACATACGAAAAGCTGGCGCCTAAACTCAAGGAAAGAAGCGAAGGCATCGTGAAAGCGCTTTGTCTTCATGTAGCTCACACCTGCAATCTGAACTGTTCATATTGTTTTGCCAGCCAGGGCAAGTACCACGGCGAACGGGCATTGATGAGTTTTGAGGTCGGAAAGCAGGCGCTGGATTTTCTTGTGGCCCATTCCGGGACCAGGCATAATCTGGAAGTCGACTTTTTCGGCGGCGAACCTCTCATGAATTTCGACGTCGTCAAGAAACTGGTCGCCTACGCACGCTCCATCGAGCAAGCTGCCCATAAGAATTTCCGTTTTACGCTCACGACCAACGGCATGCTGATCGACGACGAAGTCATCGATTTTGCCAATCGGGAATGTTCCAACGTCGTACTCAGCCTGGACGGACGGAAAAGCGTCCATGACAGATTCCGTGTCGATTATGCAGGCCACGGCAGTTTTGACCGCATCGTGCCCAAATTCCAGAAACTGGTGGCGGCAAGAGGCGGCAAGAACTACTACATGAGGGGCACTTTCACGCACGCCAATCCGGATTTTCTGGAAGATATCAAGACGATGCTCGACCTCGGTTTTACCGAGCTCAGCATGGAGCCGGTCGTGGCGAAAGAGTCCGATCCCGCGGCTCTCACAAAAGAAGATCTTCCCATCGTTCTCAAGCAGTACGAAGATCTGGCCAGACTCATGAGGCAGCGGAGACGCGAGGGACGTCCTTTTACCTTTTATCATTACATGCTGGATCTGGAGGGCGGACCGTGCGTCTACAAGCGCCTGTCCGGATGCGGATCCGGAACGGAATATATGGCGGTCACCCCGTGGGGAGATCTCTATCCCTGCCACCAGTTCGTGGGTGAGGAAAGATTCAAACTCGGGGACGTATTCAATGGCGTTACGAATACGAAAGTCCGGGACGAATTCGCCGCATGCAACGTCTATACGCGTCCGGAATGCCAGAACTGCTGGGCAAAACTGTACTGCTCGGGCGGATGCGCAGCCAACGCATACCATGCCACAGGGAGTGTGAACGGCACCTACAAGTACGGGTGTGAACTGTTCAAAAAGCGCATGGAATGCGCCATTCTTCTTGAGGCAGAAAAGCAACTTGAGGATGAAGATTCATGACCACACCGATCCTTGATTTCGTACGAGCCTATGCGCAAACGGACAAAGTCCGCTTTCATATGCCCGGACACAAAGGAAAACCTGTTTTGGGTCCCGAGCCTTTGGACATCACCGAGATCCCCGGAGCAGACGTGCTGTATCGGGCAAAAGGGATCATCCGGGAAAGCGAGCGAAACGCCTCCGGTCTTTTCGGCTCAGGGATCACGGTCTATTCCTGCGAAGGCGCGACGCTTGCCGTCAAGGCCATGCTGGCGTTAGCACAGAAAAAAGCAACAGCAGACCGCCACAAAAAGAATGCCCATATCCTGGCTTTTCGAAACGTTCATTCTTCTTTCGTCTACGGCGCTGCCCTTTTGGATCTGGACGTCTCGTGGATCTATCCGGATACGGTCACCGATTCGCTTGTCTCCTGCCCTGTTTCGCCGGAATCCGTGGAAAAAGCCATCCTTGCGCTCCAAGACAAACCTGACGCGCTCTTCGTCACCAGTCCGGACTATCTGGGCTGTATGCAAGATCTGCGGGCACTCAAAGCACTATGCAGGAAATATAGCATGATGCTGCTCGTGGACAACGCGCACGGCGCCTATCTGAAATTC
>CADBRS010000201.1 GCA_902797125.1 uncultured Ruminococcus sp. | reverse complement strand
TGAGAAAAGGGCGGACGGACAAAATGCCGGCACTTGCCAGTTTTTTGAACGTATTGAGGACGGTGGGGCCGTACATCTTGCGGGCGACGGACGCCTTGATCCCGCGTCCTGGCTCAAACAGGCTGCAGGCCTCGAGTTCGGTCTTGGACAGAGTGGTCTGAGCCGCTTCATCCGGAGGGGACGCGAGTTCATAGATCTCGTCCACCCGGCCGAGCGACGCCGACGGCACCATGGAACGGGCCGCGTCTGCGATCGAGCAGAGCGTCTGCCGTTTCATGAAAGCGCACAGTTCGAGCGCCTGAGCGTCCAGAGACAGACTTTTCGGACAGACGTCCGAGATCTCCTTGACGTTTTCAAGGTCACAGCTGTCCGATACGCCCGTGACGAGGGCGAGCTGGGGGTGATTGCCCCGGCCCATGGGAACCATGCAGAAAACACCCGGACTCACGTCGTCTCCGAGAGACTCCGGGACGGCATAGGTATAGTCTCTGTCCGCGCTGTAGGGGATATCCAATATGTGGACTTGTGCGAAACGGGCACGCATAGAGGCTGTCTCCTCGTCTTTCCTCAATAGTTCCAGAAAGACCGCCCGCGGTGACGGGCGGTCCGGTCATGTGTAAATTTGGGTCCGGTCAGGCGTTCTTAGAAACGCTCTCTGCCTGAACGGCAGGGGTCTCGGGGGCTTTGTCCGAGAGCGAAAACGGAGTTACGCCGTCCAGATAGATGGTGCACTGATCGTTGGACAGTTTGTCCACGGCGACGCGCACGGCGCGCTCGTCCCTGTACTGCGGGACCATATATTGGTCGTAGGACACTTTTTCCAGACCGCGGCTCTGGTTGATGGATTTGCGTTCCTCGATGCCTTCGCGCTGCTTGACGTATTCGTCCGTGACGAGTCTGGCCGTTTTCGCGGCGACCATCGTCAGTTCATATCTGTTGAGCTTGTCGTGGGACAATTCGCTGATGGAAGGTGTTGTGATCATTTTATTTTCTCCTTGTGATAATCGCTTTAATCGAACGCGTCCAGCAGGGAACGGTTCCGTTCGAGGCGCAGTTTTTCGGCACGCACCAAAGCCTTGATATCCGAGACGGCGGCCTCGAGGCCTTCAGGGCCTGTCTCGTTGCAGACGACATAGTCGTAATGGTTTTCTTTCATGCGCCGGACCTCCTCGGAGGCGAAAGAGAGTCTCTTTCGGATCTTCTCCTCGGTCTCGGTTCCTCGGGTGCGGAGCCGTCTCTCCAGTTCTTCGGGGGAGGGGGGCAGCAGCATAATGAGGACCGTGTCCGGATATTTCTTTTTGACCTGAAGCCCGCCGTTTACGTCGATCTCCAATATGAGATTCTTGCCCGAGGCGAGCACTTTTTCGGACTCGGAACGCAATGTTCCGTAACAGTCTCCCGTGACATAGCAGTTGTGTTCGAGGAAATTGTCCGCTGCGAGCTGGGCGTCGAACTGCTCACGGGTCAGGAAGTGGTAGGACACGTCCGGGATCTCGCCCTCGCGCATGGCGCGCGTGGTGGCTGAGACGGACAGGATATAGTCCGGATCTTCGTTCAGCCGGTTGGCCACGGTCCCTTTTCCGCCGCCCGAGGGGCCGGAAATGACCAGGATGAGCCCGCGCTCCGGTTTCTTCGCGCTACTCATCTTCGATCTCGGGTTCGGAATCGTCCGCAGTTTCCAGACGGTTCACGATGGTCTCGGACTGGATGGCCGATAAAATGACGTGTTCGGAGTCCGTGATGATGACCGAACGCGTTTTTCTGCCGCAGGATACGTCGATCACGCGGCCGGAATCCTTGGCTTCGCTGATGAGCCTTTTGATCGGGGAGGAATCCGGGCTGGCCAGAGCCACGATCCTGTCGACGGCAACCATGTTGCCAAAACCGATGTTGATGAATTTCATATGCTGATTCCTTTCGGACTGTTATGCGATGTTCTGGATCTGTTCCCGGATCTTTTCGATCTCGTTCTTCATTTCGATCACGGTCCGCGCGATCCCCGCGTCGCTGCATTTCGAACCGATCGTGTTGACTTCGCGGTTCATCTCCTGAACGGTGAAATCCAGGATCTTCCCGACCGCACCGTCTTCGTCCAGCGTCTTTTTAAAAGACGCGATATGGGAGCGGAGCCGGACGATCTCTTCGTCCACGGCGACTTTGTCCGCGAAGATGGCGCATTCGGTGAGGATGCGGGCTTCGTCCGCCCGGATCTTTTCATCCGAGAGGACGGTGCGCAGCCTGTTCTCGAAACGGGTCTTGTAGTCCCGGACGATCTGGGCCGAGCTCGATTCGATCCGGTTTGTCCGGTCTTCGAGCAGGGACAGTTTTTGCAAAAGATC
>CADBRS010000200.1 GCA_902797125.1 uncultured Ruminococcus sp. | reverse complement strand
GTTTGATTTTTAAGAGAAAAATTTGCCCGGTTTTATGCAAAAAGCACAAAAAACCGGACAAAGTGTCGGAAAAGATACCAATTAGGCCGGGAGTTTGACAGTTTGAAAAAGGGGATGTTGAAAAAAGTCTGAAAAAATAACGACTTTTTTTATTTTTTTGCGATTTTTCTATTGCGTAATGTTTCGTAATGTGTTATAATATAGTGAAGAATTTGATGGAGGATAAAGCCATGCGTCTCAGCAAATCCGTTTCTAAAAATGCGACTTCTCTCTATGTGATCGAATCGACCTATATTCACGGCAAACGTTCCACGCGTACTGTGGAATCCTTGGGAACTTTGGAAAAGCTCTCAAAAGAGCACGAGGATCCGATCGCATGGGCTCAGCAATATGTTAAATCCCTGAATGAAAAGCAGGCTCTTGAGCGAAAAAAGCTAAAAGAAAACGCAGAAGTCCTGATTCGGCTCAATGCATCCAAACCGATTCCAAAAAACACACGGGTTTTATTCAACGGCGGATATCTTTTCCTGGAAAGACTCTATTACCAGTTAGGACTGGACAAGATCTGTGAAACCTGCCAGGCCGATGCAAGAGCATCCTACTCTCTTTCAGACATTCTGGCCCGTCTCGTGTTTGGCCGGATCCTTTTTCCCGGTTCAAAGCACAAGACCTTTTCGATGATGGATCAATTCATAGAACCCGCGTCATTTGAACTGCATGATGTATACCGGGCGTTATCTGTTTTGGCACAGAACAGCGAATTCATTCAAAGCCAACTTTACAAGAATTCAACGATGGTGGAGAAACGCAACAGCCGTATCCTTTACTATGACTGCACCAATTACTATTTTGAAATCGAGCAGGAAGATGAATTTCGCAAGTATGGACACAGCAAGGAACGCCGGCCTAATCCGATTGTACAAATGGGTCTGATGATGGATGAAGACGGGATCCCGCTTGCTTTCAACCTTCATCCGGGAAACACAAATGAGCAAATTACCCTGACGCCTTTGGAAAAAACGATTGAGAACGACTTCAAGCATTCCAAATTTGTCATCTGTACAGACGCCGGTCTGAGCAGTGCTCCAAACAAACTGTTTAATTCCAAAAAGGACAAAGCCTTTGTAACAACGCAGTCCATTAAAACTATGTCCGAGGATATGCAGCAGTGGGCACTGCATAGAGACGGATGGAAGTGTCTGGGAGATACGAATCAATATTCACTGGACGACATAGAAAAAGCGGAAGCCGAAGCCCTGCAGCAGGGGCAGCATTCCGCCTACTATGGCAAACTGTTTTACCACGAAAAGAAGGACCGAATCGAAGTACAGGACCAAACAGCTCCAAAAGGCAAACCGAAATACGACTATATCGACCAAACTCTTTATGTTACCTTCTCTCTCAAGTACAAAGAATACCTCCGCTTTATCCGGCAAAGACAGCTGGATAAGGCAACCGCTCTGGCACATGAGAATCTGAAACCGGTTCAAAAGAGCCAGGCCACAAATCCGAATGACTATAAACGTTTTATCTCTTCCGTTAGTACGACAGAATCCGGAGAAATTGCGAACCACACGACCTATTTTGTGGATGCAGATATTGTGACGCAGGAAGAAAGATATGATGGATTCTACTGCGTTGCAACCAATTTGGATGATCCGATCCAAACCATTCTCGATATAAACAAAAAACGTTGGGAAATAGAAGAATGCTTCCGTATTACAAAAACAACTTTTAAAGCCAGACCGGTTTATCTTTCCCGCGAGGACCACATCCGCGCTCACTTTCTGACCTGTTTCATTGCTCTTGTGCTATACCGTCTGCTCGAAAAGAAAGTTACAACGCCTGAACAATCCTATACCACAGACGAGATTGTTGAACAGTTGAGAAACATGAACTTCATGGCTTCCTCGGGCAATGGTTATATTCCCGCCTACGAAAGAACTACTTTTACTGACAGATTACACCAAGTCTTTGGCTTTAGAACTGACTTTGAGATCGTTACCAAAAAACATTTGAAAAATATTCAACAAAAAATTCGAGCAAATTGACATTACGCACTTTTGCAATGATGCACGAAGTCCCGAAAACCTTTGTAAAATAAGGCTTCCGGGGCTTCGTCGTTTTGACAACTGTAAAAGACGGGATTATAATCCTTTTTTTCTCAAATCGCAACCGGCCCTCTTCTTCTCGTCAATTACTCACACCGACTTTTTTCAAGATTGAGGACTTTTTTTAAAAAAAATATTTTCACCGACACATCGATATGCTAAAATTAAAGGTAGTTTTTTAAAGAGCAAGGAGGAACGATGAAAAAACGCAGTTTGGTGATCATATGCCTGATCCTGTCTGTCATATTCTGTCTGTCTTCCTGCGGTGGACCAGGATCTGACGAAACGGCCGAAACAGAGAAAGAATCTGTCACAGAGTCGCATCAGGCGGACAGGGACAGTCAAACAGAAACCGACAAAGGATCCGAATCCGAAATCTCCGTGGATACCGAGACCGACCCAAGTCCTGAATCCGAGACGGAAAAACATACTGAAACGGAAACCGAAAAACCTTCCGAATCCGACAGTGAAACAGAAACCGCAAAAGAACCGGAAACGGAAACAGATGTCGAAACGGAAATTGAGATAGAAACTGAGACCGAAACAGAAAAACATACTGAAACGGAAACAGTAATTGAGACCGAGACTGAAACTGAGACTGAAACAGCGGTCGAAACAGAAACCGAAACAGAGACTGAGACTGAAACCGAAACAGAGACTGAAACAGAAACTGAAACAGAGACTGAAACTGAAACTGAAACAGAGACCGAAAAGGAAACTGAGCCCCCGATCCAGCATTCACAACTGTTTCTTGACATGAAAGCTCAGATAGAGAATTACCAAAAAACCAATCCGGAAGTCTGGGGATGGCTCTATATCGAGGCAAAATACCTCAACACATCAGGCGTTGAAGTCATTTCCTACCCATTGATGCTGGGGACCGACAACGAGTATTATCTGACTCATAAGTGGGATCGGTCTTATTCCAAACTGGGAGCGATCTTTGCAGACTGCAGAACAGATCCGGATATGTTGGACAACCGGAACGTGGTCATATACGGACACAATATGGCTGCCGGGACCATGCTTCACAAGCTACTGAAAGTATACAAGTCCAAATCCGTTTTCATGGGCACAAACGGGTGCTACGTGGATATCACGATCTACACGACGGAGGCCATTTACAAGTTTGACCTGTTCTCCATGTACGTGACCTCTGCCTATTCGGATTACCGGACGGTGTATTTTGTAGGCGACACGCACTGGGTCGATTATCTGAACGCACGTCAAAAGCTTAGCAAATGGTCCAAAAATTATGAATTCAATGAAAATGATATGATGATCACTTTCTCAACTTGTACTGATGAAATTGAAAACGGAAGAATGGCATTTCATTGTATTTTGACTGAAATCTTGTATTGAAAGAAAACGAAGAAAAGGTATAATCTATGTTAACGTCAATTGTCGGAATCAACTGGGGGGATGAAGGTAAAGGCCGCATGGTCGATCTGCTCAGCGCAGATCAGGATATCGTCATCCGTTATCAGGGCGGCAACAATGCCGGTCACACGGTCGTCAACGAGCGGGGTAAATTCATTTTGAACCTGCTTCCCTCCGGGATACTCAGACCCGAAGTCGTTTGCGTCATGGGCAACGGGATGGCCATCGATCTGGCTCATCTGGACAAAGAGATCAACGCGCTCCGTGAAAAAGGGATCGATATTTCTCCCCGCAATCTGAAGATCAGCGACCGGGCCGTGCTGACGCTTCCCTACCACGTCCGGCTGGACTGTCTGGAAGAGACCCGGCTGGCTGGTGAGGCGTACGGTTCAACCCGCCGCGGCATCGCACCGGTATACAGTGACAAATACGCCAAAAAATGCATCCGCATGGGCGAGTTGCTCGACCCTGAATACCTTGCCAAACGTCTCCGCGGGATCGTGGAGTACAAATCCTTGATGATCGAAGGCGTCTATCACTCAGATCCGGTCGATTTCGACGAGACGCTGAACTGGCTCTTGAAATATGCGGCGATCTTCAAGGATTACATCATCGACACCGGAGTCTATCTGACGCAGGCTGCGAAAGAAGGAAAGCGTATTCTTTTCGAGGCCCAGCTAGGCACGCTCCGTGATATCGATTTCGGCATTTATCCCTTCACATCATCTTCATCCACCATAGCCGCCTACGGCCCGATCGGTGCCGGGATCCCGGGGATCAAACTGGATCGGACCATCGGCATCATGAAAGCTTACTCCTCCTGCGTAGGAGAGGGACCCTTTACGGTTGAACTCTTTGGAGAGGAAGGAGAAGCTCTGAGACAGGCCGGAGGCGAATACGGAGCAGCCACAGGAAGACCGAGACGAGTCGGTCCCTTCGACGCAGTGGCTTCTGCCTACGGCGTCCGGATTCAGGGAGCGGATGAGATCGCACTGACCAAACTGGATGTTCTCTCCTATCTGGATGAAGTCCCCATTTGCGTCGCTTATGACGTTCACGGCAAAATCATCAAAGATTTTCCGACCGGTCATGAGCTGAACGACGCGAAACCGGTCATTGAAAAGATGCCCGGATGGAAGTGCGACATCTCCTCATGCAGAAAGCGCGAAGAGCTGCCTCCCGAATGTGTCAATTACATAGCCAGAATCGAAGAATTGACCAACTGCAAAATCACCTACGTATCCGTAGGCGCTGACCGCGAAGCATACCTGATGTGGTCGTAAGGCCTACAAAAAAGCAACCGCACTTCACAAGAAGTGCGGTCTTTTTGTCCTTATCCACTCGGATGGCAACCAGGTCCAAAACCGGTTTCCCAAGTGTTCTGTATTCTAAGTGATCCTCTCAAAAGAAAGGATTATCTTTTGTTTGCTTTTTGGAAAACCAGTGCAGTCCACCCGTTATCCGTCTCTTCCCTGATCAGTTGATACCCTCCCTGATTCATGGCGGCCTTGACGTCTTCGCTCCGGATATCGACGATACCCGAGCAAAGGATCTTCGTATTCCGGTCGACGAAAGGATCGAGTTGAGGAACCATCCGGATCAAAATGTCGGCCACGATGTTTGCGCAGATGATATCGTAGGGACCATGCTTTTTGTCCACACCCAGTAGCAGATCCGACCTCCCGATTTTCACAATATCCGAAAGGCCTGCCTGCGCGACATTGTCCTGCGCCACGCGGACGGCAACGGGATCCAGATCGCATCCGAAAACGTCCCGGGCACCGAGTTTGGCCGCGCAGATCGCAAGGATACCGCTTCCTGTCCCAACGTCCAGGACTGAGCACCCTTCTCCGACAAAATCTTCCAGGAGCGATATGACCAATCTGGTCGTTTCATGGGAACCCGTTCCGAATGCCATTCCGGGATCCATGAAAATCGGGATCTCCCCGCCATGAGCGTCGTATGTCTCCCATGCGGGCACGATCACGATCTTTTTCCCGATATGGATAGGTTTGTAATACTGTTTCCAGCTGTTGGCCCAATCTTCCTCGTTGACTCCGCTCACTTCGATCTCCGCCTCGATGCCCGATTCTGAAAGACGTTCTTTCAGGAAAGACAGGGCTTCGGGCAAAGGCTGAGCTGCAGGCAGATAAACGGAAACGGAGGCATGCGTTTTGTCCGCATTGAGAATGGATTCATCGATCAGCGTTCCGTAACACGTATCCATATCGATATCGGACAGATCCTCGATCTCCAGCGTGTTGCTGATCATGCTCATCACGGAAGTCAGCTGATCCAGTTCTTCCGTTTTGACGGTCGCTTTGATCTTGTTCCAGTCTTTCACGTCGCCGTAGTCCTGGCAGACATAATCCTTGTCTATCATATATTTCCCCTTTTGCGAATATGAGGGTGTCGTGACAGGCACCCTCATATCGTCATTATTTTTTCTTGTTGAACTTGTCTTTCAGAGTTTTGAAGAAACTGGTCTTCTTGGAATAGTTCCCCTCTCCGCACAATTCGGCAAATTCACGAAGCTTTTGCTTCTGATTCTCTTTGAGCCCTTTCGGGACTTCGAGTTGGACCGTAAAGATCAGGCGGCCCTTTCTGTCCTTGTTGTACATGGAAGGCAGCCCCTGACCGGCAATGGCGAATCTGTCGCCGTGCTGAACGCCCTCAGGCAGTTTGTATTTAATCGTTTCGCCTGTGATCAAAGGCACTTCTATCTCGCCGCCCAAAATCGCGTCCGTGACGGCCACGGGAACAGTACAGTAAAGATCCTGTCCCTGCCACTCAAAGACTTTATGCTGAAGCACGCGGACTGAGAGATAGAGTTCGCCGTACGTGCCGTCTTTGCCCGCATGACCCATGCTTCTGTTGACCTGATGCTCTCTGGAAACGTCGAAGCCTGCAGGCAGTTTGACGTGGACCGTGGTCTGTTCCCTGACAAGGCCTGCGCCTCTGCATTTTTCACAGGGAGTCAGAATCTTTTTGCCGCGTCCGTTGCATGCGTCGCAGGTGCCTACGCTGTCCACGTAGCCGAGAATGCTCTGCCTGCGGGTGCGGATCCGCCCCGAGCCGTGGCATTTCGAACAAGTCTCGACCTTAGTGCCCGGTTTGGCACCGGAGCCGCCGCAGGTCTTGCAGACGCAGTATCTGGGATAGGTGATGTCTTTTTCGACACCCATGGCCAGTTCTTCCAACGTGATCTCGATTGCGGCATGGATATCTTCGCCGCCGCTATGCGCCTCTCTTTGAGAAGAGCCGAAACCGCCCGTGAACATGTTGAAAAGATCTCCGAAGTCGAAGCCTCCCGAGAATCCGCCGAAACCGCCGGGGCCGTTCGGCCCGCCTCCCTGTTGCTGATCGAATGCGGCATGTCCGTATTGATCGTAGAGATTCTTCTTTTCGGGATCGGAAAGAACGGCATAAGCTTCATTGATCTCTTTAAATTTTTCCTCTGCCGCCTTATCGCCCGGGTGCAGATCCGGATGGTATTTTTTGGCCATTTCGTGAAAGGCTTTCTTGATCGCGGCGTTATCCGCACCTTTCTGCAGGCCCAATACCTCGTAATAATCTCTTTTTTCTGCCATGTTCGTCTTCTTTCGATGCACAAAGAAAGCGCGCAAGCGCTCTCTTCGTGCCGTGAATTACTGATCAGTGCTGTCCGAAATCAGCGTTATAATCCGTGCCTCCGTCTGAACCGTCCGGTCCGCTCGGGCCGCCCTGACCCATGTCCGGACCCTGGCCGGCAGCGCCGTTCGGGTTGGCATCTTTGTACATTTTTTCCATGACGGGATAGAAGACTTTCGTCAAAGCTTCGGTATCGGCTTTGATAGCCTCTGTATCGTTGGTCGCAATCGTGGCTTTCAGTTTATCTGAAGCTTCTTTGATCGCAGTTTTGTCTTCTTCTGAAATCTTATCTCCGTTTTCTTCCAGCGTTTTTTCGATCTGGAAAAGCATGGAATCTGCGTTATTCTTGACGTCTGCGGCCTCTTTGGCTTTTTTGTCCTGCTCCGCATATTGCTCGGCTTCCTTGACAGCCTTATCGATTTCATCCTGCGTCATATGGGTGGAGGACGTGATCGTCACATGCTGTTCTTTACCGGTTGCAAGATCCTTTGCGGAGACGTTGACGATACCGTTGGAGTCGATATCGAACTTGACTTCGATCTGCGGGACACCGCGGCGGGCAGGAGCGATCCCGTCCAGTCTGAAGTTGCCCAGAGTCGTGTTATATGCGGCCATTTCGCGTTCGCCCTGAAGCACATGGATATCCACGGCTGTCTGGTTATCTGCGGCCGTTGAGAAGATCTGGCTCTTGGCGACCGGGATCTTTTCGTTTCTGTTGATGATACGGGTGAAGACACCGCCCAGTGTTTCGATACCCAACGACAGAGGCGTTACGTCGACCAACACGATGCTGTTGTTGACGTCACCGCCCAGAACGCCTGCCTGGATGGCAGCGCCGATAGCCACGCACTCGTCGGGGTTGATGCCCTTGAACGGCTCTTTGCCCAGGAACTTGCGGACTGCTTCCTGAACGGCAGGGATTCTGGATGAGCCGCCGACGAGCAGGATCTTGTCGATCTCGTTCGCGGAAAGACCTGCATCCTTCAGAACCTGACGGGTCGGGACCATCGTGGCTTCCACGAGATCCGACGTCATTCTGTCGAATTCGGCACGGGTCAGGACCGCCTCAAAGTGAAGAGGACCGCTGGCTGTCGCCGTGATGTACGGCAGATTGATATCCGTCTGAGTCATGCCGGACAGCTCGATCTTGGCCTTTTCAGCTGCTTCTTTGAGCCGCTGCAAAGTCATTTTGTCTTTACGGAGATCGATACCGTTTTCTTTCTGGAATTTGTCTGCCATCCAGTCGATGATCTTTTTGTCGAAATCATCGCCGCCCAGATGGTTGTTGCCTGCGGTGGCCAGAACTTCGAAAACACCGCTGTCGATCTCGAGCAAGGAAACGTCGAATGTACCGCCTCCGAGGTCGAAGACCAGGATCTTCTGGTTGTCTTCTTTGTCCACGCCGTATGCCAAAGCGGCAGCGGTCGGCTCGTTGATGATCCTTTTAACGTCCAGGCCTGCGATCTTGCCTGCATCTTTTGTGGCCTGACGCTGAGCGTCTGTAAAGTATGCAGGAACCGTGATGACAGCTTCATTGACTGTCTGGCCCAGGTAAGCTTCAGCATCTGCCTTCAGTTTCTGAAGGATCATGGCTGAGATTTCCTGCGGCGTATAGCCGTGATCGTCGATCGTCTTTTTATAAGCCGTTCCCATTTCACGTTTGATGGAAATGAACGTGCGATCCGGATTCGTGATAGCCTGGCGCTTTGCAGACTGGCCAACCAGTCTTTCTTTGCTGTTCTTCGGGAAAGCGACCACGGACGGTGTCGTCCTTGCGCCTTCCGGATTCGGAATCACGATCGGTTCGTTGCCTTCATATACTGCGACACAAGAGTTTGTCGTACCTAAATCTATACCAATGATTTTTCCCATGATAAGTTCCTCCTTATGGGTCTCAAATATTTACTGTTTCAGTTTGCCACCTGGACCATGGCGGGGCGGATGACTTTGTCACCCAGTCTGTATCCTTTGCGGAAGACGGTGGCGATCACATTCTCTCCGAGTTCGTCACTGTCGATATGCGCGACGGCGTTGTGCAGATCCGGATCGAAAGGTTCTCCCGGTGCGCCGCATTCCTCGACATGATATTTCGTCAAAACAGACTTGAATGCGGAAAGGGTCATCGTGATCCCCTTGGCCAGTTCGGGATCGGATTCGATCTGTGCCGCGCTCTCCAGCGTATCCAGAACGGGAAGCAGATTCTCCATCACTTCGCAAACGGCTTCGTCGTGGGCCGCTTCTTTTTCCCTGAGCGTCCGCTTTTTGAAGTTGTCGAACTCAAGAAGCATCCTGTTCAGTTTGTTCTGGGCCTCGATGAGCACTTCATCCCGCTTTTTGATCTCTTTCTGACATTCGGCAAGTTCACCTTCCAGGCGGGATATTTTTTTATCTTTTTCTTTATCTTTGTTCTCTTTGTTCTTATTTCTCTTATGATCGGAAATGTCTGATGTTTCCTTTACAGCGTCTTCTGCGCTCTCTTCAGGCATGCTGTCAGAAGACATTTCGCGTTCTTCTTCTGTCATAACGAAACCTCCTTCAACTGTTTTCTTTGCTTTGCGCCTGTTCGGTCTCGCCCGGGATCAGTTTGGCCGATGAAGGTTCTTCCAGCATGTTCGTGATATGACCGGTGACCGTGTCCAGAAGAGCCAAAACTCTTGCGTAATCCATGCGGAGCGGCCCGATGACGCCGATGGCGCCGATCGTTTTGCCGTCTTTCTGGATCGGGCGGAAGACCAGAGAAGAGTTTTCCATGACTTTCACATCGCTCTCTGATCCGATGACGACGTTGCTTTGGTCTTTTTCCGCTTCCGAGATCAGCTTGACGATATCGTTTTTGTCTTCCAGCGTCCCGATCAGCTGCCGGAGTTCCTGCATGTCGCTGTATTCGGGATAGTCCAGAAGCCTGTCCATTCCAGTCACGTTCATCTTGCCCGAATCATCGCCGTTCATGAAAGCATGGACCAATTTGAGGAGCGGCATGACCAACGACGTGTTGGTGCCCAGCCTGTCTCCGAGTTCGACAAGGACGGGTGCGGTGATCTCATCTTCCCTCTTCCCTGCGATGCAAGCGTTGAGCGCTTCGGCGATCTGGGCGACGGACTGTTCATCGAGTTCATCCTGGACGGATATGGTCTTGCTCTGGACCGCTTCCGTCGATGAGATCATGACCAGAATGAACCTGTGATTATCCAAGCGGACGGTCTGGAAGCGTTTGACCACGGCCTGTCTGTCGCCCGGCTTGACCGAGATCGCGGTGTAATGGGTCATCGCAGAGGTAACTTTGGAGGCCATGGAAAGGTTCTGGTCCAGTTCCCCGACCTTCGCTTTCATCATCTCGTTGATCTCCTGGATCTCACGGGTCGTCATGGCGTACTCTTCGAGCAGCGTATCAACGTAGAACCGGTATCCGGCTTCGCTCGGGATACGTCCCGCGGAGGTATGCGGCTGTTCCAGATAGCCCCTGCGCTCCAGTTCTGCCATCTCGTTCCGGATAGTGGCGGAAGAGGACGCGATCTGCTTGTTCTCCACCAGGTATTTGGAGCCTACCGGTTCCCCGTTCGCAATATGGGATTCAATGACAGCTTTTAAAATCTGTTTTTGCCGCTGACTGAGCGGTTTGTTGACTTCCTGCATGGCCGGCTCCTTTTTTGATTTAGCACTCTTGGACTGTCAGTGCTAATTTCTGAGACAGTTATACCCCATTTTTCGTGTCGTGTCAATACTTTTTTCATATTTTTTATTGAAAATTGACCATTTTTGTTTTTGAGTGCTAAAAAAGACCTGCGTCTGTTTCGAGCAGACAGCAGGCCGTTTTTTATGTTTGAATGGAATACCGGAACTAGATCAGATCCCGGATGACTTCTCCGGCGATCATGAGACCGGCAACGCCCGGGGCGTATGACATGCTCCCCGGCGTGACGCGTTTGGAAGTTTGTTCTGTTTCCTCCCCCTCGATCGGTTTGACCGGTTCTTCGCGGGTATAAAGGACTTTCAGCTTTTTGATCCCGCGCTTGCGCAATTCCGTGCGCATGACCTTGGCCAGCGGGCAGACAGACGTCTGGTAGATGTCCGCGACTTCGAAACAGGTGGGATCCAGATGGTTCCCCGTTCCCATGCAGCTGATGACGGGGACGCCCGCACGCTCGGACTGAAGGACCAGTTCGATCTTTCCCGAAACCGTGTCGATCGCATCCACGACGTAATCATATTGCGAAAAATCGAAATCCGAAGCCGTCTCGGCTGTAAAAAAGACCTTGAAAGTGCGGACGCGGCAATCCGGATTGATCTCCAGGATCCTTTGCTCCGCGACGTCGACTTTGTATTCACCGATCGTTTGTCGGGTAGCGATCAGCTGCCGGTTCAAATTGGTCAGAGAGACCGTGTCGCTGTCGATCAGATCCAAAGACCCGATCCCGGACCGGGCCAGCGCCTCGACGACATAGCCGCCGACGCCTCCGATCCCGAAGACAGCCACCCGGCTGTTTTTCAGTTTTTCCATGGCTTTCTCGCCGATCAGCAATTGTGTTCTGGAAAATGGATGGATCATATGCACACTCAATTCAATCGTTCTGTTTCGCAGATCGTACCGCCTCCCACGACGGTATCTCCGTCGTAGAACACGGCAGCCTGTCCGACCGTGACGGCCCGCTGCGCTTCATCGAAGACGACTTTGACGCGTCCGTCCGGTTCCGGGTAAAGCGTCGCCCACTGTTCAGATTGGCGGTAGCGCGTTTTCGCCTTGACTCTCATTTCCTTTTCGAGAGAGGGGACGGAGATCCAGTTCAGATCGTCGACGAACAGCGTTCTGGAAAACAGTTCCTCCTCGCGGCCTACCGTCACCGTGTTGCGCGCCATGTCCTTGTCGATAACGTAGGAGGGCTCGCCCAAGGCAATGCCCAATCCTTTTCGCTGACCGATCGTATACCGGACAGCGCCGTGGTGACGTCCGATGACGTTCCCTTTCGTGTCCAAAAAAGATCCGTCCGGATAGGTCTTGCCCGTGAAATGCTCCATGAACCGGACGTAATCCCCGTCCGGCACGAAACAGATATCCTGACTGTCGTGTTTGGATGCGTTTACGAATCCCTGCTCTTCCGCCAGGATGCGAACGTCCGACTTGCTCATGTTTCCAAGCGGAAGGATGAGCTTTTCAAGCTGTTCCTGAGTCAGGGTATACAGCACATAGCTCTGGTCTTTGGACAGATCCAGCGCCTTTTTCAGGATGAATCTCCCGTTTTCCTTCTCCACCCGGGCATAGTGTCCCGTCACGATGCAGTCGAAGCCTTTAGACCTTGCAAACTGAAGCAATTTGTCGAATTTCATGGTCCTGTTGCAGTCGATGCAGGGGTTGGGCGTACCGCCGGCTTCGTAGACACGAATGAACTTTTCGATGATCTCCCGTTTGAAGTCTTCGGTGTAATCCAGCACCTCGTAAGGGATGCCCAGACGGATCGCGACCTGCTCGGCGTCATCGATATCTTTTTTGGAGCAGCAGGTGCTCTCTCCTCCGAAACCGATCTCCTCGTTGCTGTAGAGACGCATGGTCGTTCCCATACACCGGTATCCGGCTTTTTTCATGAGATAGGCCGCGACAGAACTGTCCACGCCTCCGCTCATGGCGATCAGGGCGCCGGGACCGTCCTTTTTCTGTATCCTGCGGCCGGGTTTCTTCCGGACCAGCGTGGTCTCCGCCTCGCGCAGAGCCTCCAGGAAAGCATCGATATCCGAATCGGTATTCATGAACGACAGACTGATCCGGACCGTGCTGTCCGCGTCGGTCTGGCTCAGGCCGTGAGCCGTGAGCGCGCGACTGGGCTTCCCGGACCGGGACGAGCACGCAGACCCCGAAGAGACGCAAATCCCCTTGCCCGAGAAGAAATGGACGAGGGTCTCGGAACGGATGCCCGGAACGGTCAGCGAAACGATATGCGGAGCGCAGCGCAAAGGCTCATTGAGGAAAGCTTCCGAATCCGCCAATCCCTCCGTCAGCCTCTTGCGAAGACGGCAGACTTTTTCATGCCGCTCATCGAACGTGCGGACCATCACGGCAGCT
>CADBRS010000199.1 GCA_902797125.1 uncultured Ruminococcus sp. | reverse complement strand
CCGTCCAGTGCGCACGTCATGCTTTTTTCCAATTCGGGTGACGTCAGAATGTCCAGCTTTCCCTTTAGAATGACAGTCAATTTCTGATCCTGATAATTCTTAATGATTTCCATTACAAGACTCCTTCCAGGTCTCTGATCAATAGTAATCTATTCTTCTTGAATGATCGTAAACCGGAGGATAAAGATTCTCTTCCGGTTTGATGCCTGCCAATTCGCAGACAGCACGATGACTTCTGAGGAGAAGATCCATTTTTCTTTCTTCGTAAGGCAGATCCTTGTTTGGTAAAAGAGGCTCCCCGATATGCAGATCGAGCAAAGCAATTTGTTTAAAGATGACGCGCCGGATCCAGCCGGGTCTCCGGTAGGAGAACGCCATTGGCAAAAGCGGTCTGTCGCATGCCACTGCATAATATGCAGCACCGTCTTTGAAAGGCCTGATGGGCATATAGTATTCCCACATGCTGCCTTCACTGTAGATATGCACCCAGGAACCCGTTTTGATGTGCTCGCAAGTCTGAGAACTCATCGCATGAAGCGCCCGGATCCCTTCCGACGGGATCGGAACGCCCCGGACGTTCTTCATCAGCTTTCCGTTTTCTCCCCGGATATTGTTTTCCCAAACCAAAACATAGGGCTTGAAAGGACGTGTGGCATACATCACGGCTATAAAATCCCAAAAGTGCACGTGGTTGGAACAGGAAACCACTCCTTTTTTGAGAAGGTCCTTGTTCTCTTTTAACACTTTTCTGCCATGGACGCGAAGTCCCGTGCGGATCTTGGCCACCCAAAAAACGAGTATATACAGCAGGACTCTTGTCATGCCCTGAAGCGCTTTTCTCTTCCTGCTGTGATCATAATACGGATAATCTTTGTCGACTACCGTTCCGTCATCTTTCTTCAATATGATATAGTGCGAAGCCGTATCCTCGGGATACGGAAACTTTTTGGTTTTTGGATCAAACATTGATACTTCTCCGGAATTAAGAATCGTTTCAAGTATACCACCAATTCGCTGTTCTGTAAAGCCCGTTGTTCTCGAGTCAAAAAAAGTCTTGCTTTAATACAAATAATAGTGATATAATATACTAAATCCTGTCATTTGTGTCGAAACCATGACAGCCTTTCTTTGAACCGTTATTCGTGGCAAGCAAAAGAGGTTTGATTATTGCTTTCCTGCTTGCCTTACTAAAGGAATTCTTATGAAGAAGACTACAATAACCACGCAAGTCATCATCATCGTGGCTGCGCTTCTGCTGGTTTTCAATGTCGTATTAGGCGCTTTACTGATCCAGCAGGCCAAAAGCTCGATTTTTGAGATGATCGATGAACGGATTTTGGATATATCGAATTCTGCCGCTGCTCTGATCGACGGTGCTGTTTTTGAAGCCTTGACTGAAGATGACATCAAAAACAAGACTGATGCTTTCAGGCAGATCAACTCGATCCTGGAAACTTTTCAGAACAAGATCGCCTGCGACTATATTTATACAGTCAAACAGGTCGGAGATGAATTTGTTTTTGTCATTGACCCGGATACAGAAGAGCCTGCTCCTTTCGGCAGCCCGATCGTTTATTCAGAAGCCATGTACAACGCGTTGACGACCGGCCAATCCTTTGTGGATAAGGACGCAATCGCTGATAAATGGGGCCAGTATTACACGTCTTTCAGTCCGATATTCAATGGCAATAAGGTCGTAGGCTGTGTCGGTGTCGACTTCCCAAAAGAGTGGTTCGATCAGAAAATAACCCGGATCACCGTGACCGTGGTCATCGGTTGCACACTGTCCATGCTGATCGGCGGTGTGATCGTGGCGCTCTTTGCAGCCAGGGTCAGAAGCAAATTGAATAAAGTCCACGTCAAACTCGGCGCACTGTCCTCTGGAATCGATGAATTGACCAACCGGCTTTCCGAGGATAAGGATTATTTCAACAGCTATGTTCAAAACGAGCCCGACAAAAAAGCTAACGATGAGATCGGAACGATCAGTGACAAGATCAGCAACATGCATGATACACTGAATCACTACATCGATTACATGCGCCTGCAGGCCTATACCGATAAGCTGACGGGCGTCAAGAACTCAACGGCCTACTACAGCGCCACTGAGCAGCTGTTCCAGAAAATCGAGTCAGGGAATGCCAATTTTGCATTGATCCTGTTTGACCTGAACGGGTTGAAGATGATCAATGATGAACTCGGTCACGCCATCGGAGACCTGTACATCATGCACGGAGCTAAAATCATTTCCAAGGTGCTGGGCAAAGATCATGTATACCGCATCGGCGGGGATGAATTCATTTCCCTGATCGAAAACATTTCCGAAGACGACGTCAAAAAGTATTTTGAACAGCTGGATCAGGAATGCGCCGCGTTCAACCAGAGCGGTGTTTTAAAGGCTGACAAACCGCTTTCTTTCTCAAAAGGTTATGCGCTGTTCGATCCCCATCTGGACACATCAATCAAAGATGTATTTACCAGAGCAGACGTCAATATGTATGACGACAAAAAAGCCTTTTATTCCAAACATGACCGTCGATCCAACTAATTGGCCGTCTGTGTTGCAAAAACTAATCATGAAAAGACAGCACGAAGAGGCATCTGCCCGATCCGTGCTGTCTTCTTTCGTTGTTGCTTGAATCCCTTCTACTCCGTCGTGATCGCTGCTTCGATATGCGCGATCTGATCCGCAGTCAGTCCGCCTCTCTGCAGGTAGAGTTCGGCGCCCAGCTTTAAACTGACGGTTCCTGTATCCGTGTTACGCAAGCAGGCGATAAAGTCGTTCACATTGACGAGAATGGCTTCATATTTTCTCGCGTCGCTCTCTTTCGTGATGCGGTAATAATTCGCATAGGTGATCATATAGTCGTCAATGATCTCCTGTTCGGTCGCATCAGCCAAAGCAAGGAGCAGCGCGCAGGCAAAACCCGTTCTGTCCTTTCCTTCCACGCAATGGATCAGAGTCGGGCCGTCTTCCTCTGCCATGGCCAGAAATGCACCAGATAGGATCGCGGCAAATCCGTCCGAACGGTAGTTGGCATTCATGCTCAGCAGCAGGACTTTGCCGTTTTGGAAGAGCGTATCGTAATAGACGGACGTGAAATCGCTTTGAGCCACGTGGTCTGCGTATTT
>CADBRS010000198.1 GCA_902797125.1 uncultured Ruminococcus sp. | reverse complement strand
TGAGTCAGGACAGTCTTGTATGGGGCTCCTTTCCCTTCTGCACCGACTGCGGTGAGAAGAGACGACTGGAACCATCCGCGGTACTGATCCCCGCCTTCCAGGTAGATATCTGCAGGCCATCTGAGATCGCCGTATGTTTTCTCTTTCAGCGTGGCAAAATGGGAGGAACCCGAATCGAACCAACCGTCCAGGGTGTTGCCTTCCTTGCTGAAATGCGTGCCTCCGCAATGCGGGCACTTGAAAGATTTCGGCAAAAGTTCGGATGCTTCCTTTTCAAACCAGATGTTCGAGCCGAACTCGCCGAACAGTTTGGAAACCTGCTCGATCGTCTCGTCATTGCAGATAGGCTTGCCGCAGTCTTCGCAATAGAAGACAGGGATCGGCAGTCCCCAGTGACGCTGTCTGGAGATACACCAGTCCGCTCTCTCGCGGACCATGGAAACGATCCGGTCTTTGCCCCATGCGGGGATCCATTCGACGTCGTCGCAGGCTTTTACAGCTTCTTCTTTGAAGGCGTCGACCGAGCAGAACCATTGCGGAGTTGCTCTGAAGATGATGGGATTCTTGCATCTCCAGCAATGGGGATATTCATGTTCCATCTCTTCGGATGCGAACAGCGCTCCGCTTTCCGTCAGGTCATGAAGGATAGCGGCGTTGGACTCCTCGTAGAACATGCCGGCATAAGGACCGGCTTCTTCCGTCTGATAGCCTCTGTCGTCCACGGGGACCGGGAAATCCAGATTATATCTGCGGCCGGTCACAAAGTCATCCGCACCGAAACCGGGAGCGGTATGAACGCATCCCGTACCTGAATCCATCGTGACGTACGGTGCGTTGACGACCACGGATTTGCGGGGCAGGAACGGATGGTCGCATTCCATGTATTCCATCTCGGAACCTTTGACAGACTTGATGATCTCATAGTCTTTAACCTGACCGGCGCTCATGACTTTGGATACGAGCGGTTCTGCCACGACGTAGTATTCCCTGCCTGCTTTGACCAGCGCATAGTTCTCGTCCGGATGAACGGCGATCGCCACGTTTCCGGGCAGCGTCCATGTCGTGGTCGTCCAGATGATGACGTATACTTTACCGTCAGCGGCCGCGTCGAAAAACAGTCCGTTGTCTTTCGTGAGTTCGAATTTGACGAAAATAGACGTGCATTTGTCCGTTGCATATTCGATCTCAGCTTCGGCAAGAGCCGTTTCATCCTTCGGGCACCAGTAAACCGGCTTCATGCCCTTGTAGATGTAGCCTTTCTTGTACATTTCACCGAAGACTTTGACTTCCCTGGCTTCGAATGAAGGCGCCATGGTGAGATAAGGATTCTTCCAGTCGCCGGTCACGCCCAGACGAATGAACTGGTCTCTCTGCACCTCGACAAAATGCATGGCAAATTCATGGCAGCGGCTTCTGAACTCCGCAATGCTCATTTTTTTCCGGTCGATCTTGTTCTGCTTGATGATGGCAGACTCGATCGGCATGCCGTGGTTGTCCCAGCCGGGCACATAGGGGACATAATACCCTTTCATCACCTTGATCTTGTTGATGAAATCTTTCAGGATCTTGTTCATGGCGGTGCCCATATGGATGTTGTTGTTGGAAAAAGGAGGTCCGTCATGCAAAACGAACATAGGCTTTCCTTCAGCATTTTTCAGCATCTGATGATACAGATCGATCTCATCCCAATAGGCCAGCGTCTCCGGTTCTCTCTGGGGCAGATTGGCCCTCATGGAAAACTCGGTCACGGGGAGATTCAAAGTACTCGTGTAGTCTTTAGACATATTTATTCCTCTTCGAGTGTAGTCGCGGAACCGGATAGTTGGCTCCGTCAAAAATCAAGTTAAAAAAACAGAAAGCGACCGCCCGGGGAGCAGGACGACGAACGACCCAGACCACGGAACGGTCGATACCTCTGCCAAACGGCTGTTGCGGTCTGTCAGATATCAGGCGGCAAACAGCTGGAGCAGAAAACCGGCGAGCCCCAGAAAAACGACCGCGAACAGAAAAGACATGTCCAGCGGCATCTCCTGAAACCAATTCAGCTTTCTGAACAAGAGTCGGAAAGGCAGAATGATCGGCTCGGTCAGGATCATGAGAAAGCCCAGTATCCTGCTCTCTTCATCCAGAAACCATGAAAGGATCGCACGTGCAAGCATGGCATATTCCAAAAACATGATCAGGTAGTATGCAATTTCGAAAGCGATACTCCCGACTGTTTCAAAAGCGCCTTCCACGGTGATCCCTCCGGATGGTAAAAATTATGCTTCGTCCTCTTCTTCCCCTTCCGGTTCTTCAACGTTGGGCTGGACCGGATTTGCCGGAATCATGGAACTGATATCCACGTCTTTCGGGGCAACGACCAACGTGTTCTGGTTGGTCTTTTTCAGGTCGCCGTCCAAAGCACAGACAGCGCCGGACAGATAATCGATGAGACGCAGTGCCGTTTCGCGGGTCAATGCGCTGATATCGATGACGACGATGCAGCTGTTTTTCAGCATGTCCACATATTCGGTTGCTTCTCTCGGACTGTACGGTTTGACCAGTTTGAGAGAGACAGCCGGTTTGGAAGCCTGTTTGGAATCCTGCTTGGGTTCAGTTTCGTTCACCGGTTCCGCATCCGAAAAATTGTCTTTGTCATCAAAATCGTAGTAGCCGCTGTTGTTTTCCGGGTACTCGTCTTCGTATTCATCTTTCTGCTTGCTGCCGGGTTTGGGAAAATTTGAGAAAAAGCCCATATCGTCCTCCAAAAATTGATTACTGATTCATGTCTGCCTCGGGGTTCCGGAACAGCTGTCTGCCGATCCTGACCACCGTGGCGCCGCACCTGATCGCTTCGCGATAACTGTCGCTCATACCCATTGACAAAACAGGTGCTATTATATTATCTAATTTTTTATACCAAATGTCAAGACAAAGGCGCGAAGTTTCTCCAAAAAAACGCAAATAGTCTTCGCTTTTTTCGCATTTCGGGGCCATCGTCATGAAACCGCGGAGCGAGATGTTGGGAAAGCGGGTCAGATCGCGGCACAGAGCCTCCGCATTTTCCGGAAGCACACCGGACTTGCTTTCTTCGGATCCGGAGTTGATCTCCACGAGAACGTCCATGATCTTTCCGTGCTGGCGCGCCCTCTTGTCGATCTCTGCCGCCAGATCCAGATTGTCTACGGAATGGATCAGACAGACCTTGTCTATGATATATTTCACCTTGTTCTTCTGAAGTGTTCCGATGAAGTGAACGTTCAGATGATCCCGGTCCTCCAGTTTATCCCAGCGCTCCAAAAGTTGCTGGACCCGGTTTTCCCCGATATCGTGGATCCCCAGGCGGGTATGCATGTAGTTGATCTCATCCACGCCCGTATATTTGACCGCGGCAAGAAGGCAGGGCGGATCCGTCCGCCCACAGGAAGCAGTCGTTTCGGCGATCTCTTTCCTGACGGTCTCCACATTGCGGTCCAGATAGCTTAAATCAGCCATGTCAGTCTCCTATCCCAGGATCTTTCCGTCGTAGAGATCGGATCCCTCGACGATGATCTGGTCGTTCAAATTCAGGTAGTTTCTGTATTCCATATCCCCTTCATGTAGCAGTTTCAGGGCCTCTTCTTCGCTCATATCCTCATTCAGAGCCGCCCGGTACAACTCGTACCGGTACTGCTTGTCGGCCCTTGTCTCGACGATGACGTAACCGTTGTCTTCATAAAGGACTGTGATCTTCCGGAAAGCGACTTTGCTGCCGTCCCGGACATAGACACCTTTTGTCCCGTCCACTTCGCGGAGAGCCGCTGCAGGCACCTGATACCCGGTGACCGACTGCATGCGGATCCGGACCGTCTGCGCACGGACATAACTGAATGAATCCGGCATTTCGAACGTCGAAAAGATCAAGAGGATCCCGCTGTCGTCCGACTGGCGGATATCGTCCAATTGCATGGTGACGGTACGGTCCGGCATTTCATTGAAGGAGATCTCGAATTTCGCATTTTTCGTGGTGACGATATTGCCGAATCCTTCACGCTCGATCTGCCATCCGGTAAAATCACCGTACCCGTTTTTCAAAACGACAACGCCCGCATCCAGCGGCACCACGACTTTCCATTCAGGCGTCGAGACCATCTTGCCGATGATCTGCTCGCCTTCAGCCCAGGGATGAACGTCCGATTCCGTGATCCCGGCGATTTTTTCTTTGAATGAGGACACGGTCATCGAATTCAGAAACGCCTCGGTAAAGATCGTTTCGTAGCCGTCCACCCGTTCCGCACGGTAGAAATAACCGCTTCCCACCGCATAGGAGAGGCTGCCTTCGGGGATCCCGGAGGGAGGCATCTCATAGCCGTGATCGGTCGAATAGGAACCCGGGTTGGCGCCCTGGGGATCATAAAGCGTGGCATTATAGATGCCTGTGCCTTCCTTGCTGTAGCCGGTCAGGAGCTGCTCCATGCTCTCCTTGAGGGAGGCGAGCTGCTCTGCCGCCGCTCCGCTGTCTTCGGTCAGCGTATGATACCTAGTCAGATAGGACAGGAGCTCATTGCGCTGTTCCAATGCGGCCATCAGATTCCCTTCTCCCAGACTTTGCTGGACTTTGAACAAGGTCTGCTGGAGGGAACGCCTGGTTGATTTGATATCGGAAAGATTCGTCCCTTCGCCCAGAGACTGCTCCAGAAAACCGATCTTGGTCTGGAGCGAGGAGATCTCCTCCTGAAGAGAGGAAGCAGGTGCGCTCGATCCCTGATAAAGGATCGCAAGTTCCGTATTCGTCGCGACTTTGTCCCCGTCTTCGGTCAGATAAAGGATCGGGCCTGTCAGATCCGTGGTCAGGACGGTCTCCTGCCGGAAAATATAGCCGGTCGCGGAAAGGCTGTCCGTGACTGTGATCAGCGTCGTGTTGACAGTCGTCGGACTTGTTCCGAAAACACCAGCAGCCTGCATCAGCATGAAGATCAGGGCGGCCAAAAGCGCCACTGCGATCACGGGAAGCAGCGTTGAACTATTCACTTTTCCCGTTTTCGCGGTCTCTTTTTCCATGCCCGTCACTCCTCATGAATTCAAAAAATCAGAAAAGATCCTGTAAGCCTGTTCGTTCAGTTCATCCGGCGGAAGGATCCTGCCGTCTTCGGTATCTGCATAAATCCAGTTCACATAAGGCCTGGATCCGAACCATGTCAGCTGTCTTTTGGCATAATGCCGGGTCGCCGTCTGCAGTTTTGCCGTTGCGGACTCAAGCGTTTCGGTCCCCCGGATCACGCCCAGCAGTTCTTTGTATCCGATGGCCTGAGCGGCCGTCTGATTACAATCAAAAACTCCTTTTTGAAGCAGATCCCTCGTTTCATCCAGGAGCCCCTGCTCGAGCATCCTGCAAACTCTTCCGTTGATCCGATTGTACAAGGTTTCCCTGTTGTGGTACCCCAGACCGATGACGCAGCTTTCGTATTTCTCGTCCAGCGGAGGACTCTGTCTGTCTCTGCCTGTCTTGGTATGACCGGTCAGTTCGTAGATTTCAAGAGCCCTGATGACGCGTTTGACATTGTTCGGATGCGTCGCGCGGGCGGCTTCGGGATCAACTTTTTCCAATTCGTGATAGAGGGCTTCCGCACCTTCGTGTTTCAACCTTTCCTCCATCCGGCGTCTGAATTCCGGGTCGCCCCCTCCTTCTTTGCCGCAGCCTCCCCTCAGGAAAGCTTCCAGATAGAGTCCGGTCCCACCGCAAAGCAGCGGGATCTTTCCGTCGGTGATCAGCCGATCCGCGATTTTTCCCGCATCCATGGCGTAATCTGCGGCGGAATAGGCACTCATCGGATCCGCGAACCCAACCAGGTGATGCGGGACTGCAGCCATCTCCTCGTCGGTCGGTCTGGCCGTCCCGATGACCATATCCCGGTAGATCTGCATCGAATCGCAAATGATGATCTCACAGCCGAATCTTTTGGAAACAGCGATGGAAAGATCCGTTTTCCCTCCCCCGGTGCATCCAACGATCGCAAAAACTTTTTTACCGTTCTGTTTGACCATATTGATTAATTTGTTTCGTCTGGATTAGATTTGGTTGTCAGCTCAAAAGGTATCCTTTGCTCTCTGACCACTGTTTTAGCGAAAATATTGAAAGCCGAGCTGGCAGATAAGCCTATCTCGCTGCAGAATTTATCGAAAGCGATTTTCGTTTCTTCATCCATACGGATGTTCACGTTAGTTTGTGCCATCTGAGAATCCTCCTTCTCTTCCAACTCTATGATACATTCTATTTATTCGTTTGTCAATATAGATCAATCTATTTTTATATCAAAACGATAGACATTTCATAGAATTATCATAGCATCTCCGAACGAAAAGAACCGGTAGCCCTCCCGAACTGCAGTCTCATATGCTTCCAGCATTTTTTCTCTTTCATAAAAAGCCGAAACGAGCATGAGCAGCGTTGATTCCGGAAGATGAAAATTCGTGATCAGCGCATCTGTCGCTTTGAATCGATACCCCGGATAGATGAAGATCCCGGTATCTGAGCAGACGCTGTGGACGATTCCCTTTTCATCCGAAGCAGATTCCAGTGTTCGGCAGGAGGTGGTCCCGACACAGATGATCCTGCCACCGGCAGCTCTCCGCCTATTGATTTCCTCAGCGGCTTCCTCTGTGACCGTCATGAATTCCTCATGCATGATATGATCTGCGATCTTATCCTCTTTGACCGGGCGGAATGTTCCCAGCCCGACGTGAAGCATCACGGGGACGACCGCGCAACCTTTGGCACGGATCCTATCCAACAGTGCTTCTGTAAAGTGCAGCCCTGCCGTCGGAGCAGCGACGGAACCTTCCACGTTGGCATATACGGTCTGATATTCGGAATTGTCCTTCATCTTCTCCGTGATATACGGAGGCAGGGGCATGATCCCGATCCTGTGCAAAATGTCGTAGATGTTGCTGCCTTTAGTTTTGTCATAGGTGAAGCGGATCAGCCGGTTTCCCTCTTCCACGATATCCGTGATCTCTCCGGTCAGCAGTCCTTCCCCGAATACGATCTTCATGCCGACGCGGGCTCTTTTTCCGGGCTTGACCAATGTTTCCCACAAATCGATTTCGCGTTGCCGGAGCAAAAGCAGTTCGACAGGAGCGTCTTCCCTGCCTTCCAATATTCCGAACAGACGCGCGGGAATCACCTTGGAATCATTGATGACCAGCACGTCCGAGGGACGGATATAATCCACGATGTCACTGAATACTCTGTGCTCGATTTTCCCCGTCTTCCGATCGATGACCATCAGTCTGGCCGAGTCTCTCGGCTCTGCGGGATGCTGAGCGATCTGTTCTTTCGGAAGGTCGAAATAAAAATCGCTTGTTTTCAGTTCTGTAGGCAGTCTGTCGTTATAAATCGTTCCCATGATGAATCTGTCTTTCTCAAAGTTATTGACAAAATGAATGTCTTGTGATAAGATGTCTGCCGTAAACACATATTGATAGAGGCGCGTTCTCTCACCCGACCCGGTTCAGACCCGCAGTCGCCAAAGCCCTGTCGGAGGTTGGAACGCCGAAGTTTCGGATATCGCGGACTGTCCGGAGCTGGTCTGCCGGCGCATAACCGTCAGACTGTCGTTTTGCGAAAACGCTGAATGGAGAGCTATCTGTGTATGTATCATATGTAGGCATTGTTAATGCTTATTATAGTACATTCCCGGCTGGTTTTCAACCGGTTTTTCTTTTGCCTTTTTGCATTTTCCTCTGTCCCAAACAACAACTCAGTTCGGAGGTATGAACGATTATGAGCAAGTTCAAACAAACTGTTTTCAAAGGTGCAGCCACTGCCCTGATCACCCCGTTCAGAAACGGTCAGGTGGATTATCCCACCTTCGGTGCACTGATCGATGAACAGATCGCCCGGGGCATAGACGGCCTGGTCATTGCGGGAACGACGGGAGAAGGCTCGACCCTGTCCCACGAAGAGCACTGTGAAGTGCTGAAATATGCCGTCGAAAGAACAGCCGGGAGAGTCCCTGTCATCGCAGGGACCGGGTCCAACGACACGAGTTACGCCATCCTTCTGTCCAAGTACGCACAGGACGTCGGATGCGATGCGCTGCTCCTGGTCACTCCCTACTACAACAAGGCGACTCCGAAAGGACTCATCCAGAGCTTCAAAGCGATCGCAGACAGCACTCGCCTGCCCTGCATCCTGTATCATATCCCTTCACGCACCGGGGTCACCATCACGATGCCTGTTTACCGTGAACTGGCTAAACACGAACATATCGTCGGGGTCAAAGAGGCATCCGGCAATTTCAGTCTGATCGCCGAACTGGCTGCAGAATGCGGAGACGCTTTCGACCTGTATTCCGGCAACGACGATCAGATCGTTCCGATCCTTTCGCTGGGCGGTGTCGGCGTCATTTCCGTTCTGTCCCATCTCTATCCGGAAGATACGCACGAGATGTGCGACGCATTCCTTCGCGGAGAGGTAACGAAAGCCAAAGATCTGCAGCTCAAATATATGCCTCTCATTCATGCCCTGTTCTGCGAAGTCAATCCCATCCCGGTCAAAACCGCGATGGCAGCTCTGGGCAAATGTTCGGATGAACTCCGTCTGCCGCTCTGCGAGATGGAGGATTCGACGAAACACCTGCTGATCGAGACGATGAAAGCCTACGGACTTCTTAAATGAGGGCTTGACCATGCAACAGACAAAGATCATCCTATGCGGAGCGTTGGGCCACATGGGCCAGGCCGTTTCGAAAAGAGCCGCTCAGCCCGATGCGCCAATCCAGATCGTGGCGGGCGTCGATATCCGAACCGATACGTCAGGTGCCTTCCCCGTGTACGCTTCATTTGAAGACATTTCCGAAGACGCGGACGTCATCGTGGATTTCTCGCATCATTCGGTCCTTCCGGATCTTTTGAGATTCGCCATGAAGAAAAAAATGCCCGCCGTCATCTGCGCAACGGGACATACCGAAGAAGAATTGGATTTGCTGAAGAAATCTTCCAAAACCATAGGGATATTCCGTTCGGGCAACATGTCTCTGGGCATCAATCTGCTGATTAAGCTGGCCAAAGAAGCCGCTCGGATCCTGGGAACGGATTATGACATCGAGATCATCGAAAAGCATCACAACCGCAAGTTGGATGCCCCGAGCGGGACGGCACTCATGATCGCGGATGCCGTCAGCTCCACTTTCGAATCGGGCAAATCCTATGTTTATGACAGGCAGTCGGTCAGAGAAAGAAGAAAGCCCGAACAGATCGGCATCAGTTCTGTGCGGGGCGGAAATATCGTAGGCGAGCATGAGATCATGTTCATCGGTCAGGAAGAAACCGTCACGATCTCGCATAGCGCCATGTCCCGGGATCTGTTCGCGGACGGAGCGGTCAAAGCGGCCGTTTTCATGTGCGGAAAAGGACCGGGTCTCTACGATATGAACGATTTGGTTTAGATAATTTTGAATGAGGCGCATTCCGGTATGTGAGAATGCGCCTCGTTCTTTATGCTTTTGTCTGTGCAAACAGCCACTCGATGAGCCCGGGCGTCTCTGCCGCCGTGACCCATGAACCGTGACCGGTATAGTTGTATTCGGTATAACGGATCCTTTTGCAGCCCGCTTTTTGGCACGCGTCCACCATCGTCCGGCTCCCGATGACTGGAACTGCCCCGTCGTCACTGGAATGGAAGGCGTGAATAGCCAGAGGAACCAGTTCGGATGCCCAGGCCGGATCCCCGCCGCCGCATATCGGGATTCCTCCCGCGAACAGCCCGTTCGAATGAGACAAAGCATACCATGTTCCGTATCCGCCCATGGAAATGCCCATCACGTAAATGTGATCCGGATCGATCGGATACTCTTCCGCGGTTTTGCGGACCAGCTCGATCGCTGCATCCAATGCAGGGGTGGACAGTTTTCCTTCGCCCTGAACGAATTTGCCGCAATTGAAAGCCACGTCAACCCATCGGGATCCTTCCGGACATTGGGGCACCAAAACGAATGCTTCGCGGCATGGTGCACTATCTTTTTCAAACAGCTGCCAGACCACATGTTTCAACTGAGCCGTATTGTCTGTTCCTCTTTCGCCAGCCCCGTGGAGAAACAGCAGCAGCGGATACTTCCTCCCTTCAAGGATCATGTTCGGTACGAATGACCTGTAGGGCAGATCTATATCTTTTGCATGGAATACCTTTTTTTCAAAATCCCGTTCGACCTGAAACATAACGACCTCTTACTTCAGCAAAGCGCCACCGATGATCCCGGCGTCGTTTTTGAGTTTGGCGATCCGGATCTCCGTGGGTTTGACCGTGGAGCCGCCGTAGCGCTCCGCAACGATCTTGTCCATCAGCCTGTTGACGAGACTATCTCCCTCATTGGAAATGCCGCCGCCGATGGAAAGGACTTCGGGCTGAAAGATGTTGATCAGGTTGGTCAATCCGCAAGCCAGGTATCCGCAATATTCGCTGATCACTTCCTCGGCCGCGGGATCGCCTGCTTTAGCCGCCATGAATGCGGTACGGCCTGAAACTCTTCCCTGTTCTGCAGCCACTTTCGTCAGCAAAGTCGCTCTGCCCTCTTTTTCGCATGCGGCCATTTTTTCTTTTGTCATCTGGATCAGGGCAGTTGCTGAAGCATAGGCTTCAAAGCAGCCCTTGCGTCCGCAGGTGCACTGTCTGCCGCCCTCGCAGATGACCATATGCCCGAGTTCCGCTCCGGCGTAATTGAAACCGGAATACAGTTTGTGATCGATCACGACGCCACCGCCGACTCCGGTCCCGAGCGTGATCATGACGGAATGAGCCGTCCCTTTGGCGGCTCCGGCAACAGCCTCGCCCCAGGCCGCAGCATTGGCATCGTTTTCAAGATGGATATTCTGGCATTCGATACGCTCCTTCAACAGGGAGCAAATCGGAAAATCTCTGAAAGGCAGATTGTTGGCGTATTTGACGACCCCGGACACGGGATCGACGGAACCCGGAGCGGCAATGCCCACGGACGCGATCTCTTTCTGCTCTATCCCGGCTTCCTGACAAAGGCCGATGATCAGTTTCGCGATATCATCCACAATGAAAACAGGGTCCCTCTCGGCCTGCGTGGGACAAGAGGCCTTCTTGACGATCTCATATTTTTCATTGACGATGCCGACGGCTATATTGGTACCGCCCAAATCAACTCCGATAGTAAACATATCAATTATTCTCCTTTTTCTTCCGACTTGGCATCGGAACCGTCCTGAGGCGCTTCCGCCTCTTTCTTTTTGTCTGTCTTGTTCTTTCGGCCGATACCTGCGACACCATCGACAGGCATGGAAAAAGCGATTCCAGAACCGGGCGTTTCCAGGCCGACGGACTGGTAGAGCGCGTGCAACACCTTGTCCTTGATGGCCTTGGAAACCAACATGATCACGACCTCTTTATCCGGCTGGATCGTGATATTGAACAGCGACTCGGCTTCTTTGTTCGCCGTTCCCTGAGCGCGCATGACGGTCCCTCCGGAGACACCGGCTTCTCTGGCCGCGTCCATGACCTGTTCGGAGTAACCGGCGTTCACGACGCAAAAGACAACTTCATATGGCGTTTTATCCATCCTTTTTCCCTCCGATCAGGTCTTCCTGGTTGCTTAAAAAGCCGTATACCAGTTTGCCTATCACGCTCGACATGGGCACCGAGAAGGATATCCCTTCTCCGTCCCGCACGGTTTTGAAACGCTCGTCCAAAATCTCCAAAAGCGATTTTTCCTTTTCGCCCGTGATGACGGACAGGATCACCATTTTGGGTGTCGCAACCAGTTGCAGCCGGTCCTGAGAGAGCGACTTCATCGTACCCTCCGCCGCGACCAGCATCTGCATATTCACGTCGAACGACTGGATCAGATCCGCGAAATAATCGGCCTTTTTCCGGTTGACGATCGTGACGAGCACTTTCAGCTTGTTCTCGCTGAGATGTTCTCCTTTTCTCTTCGAAACGGAAGGAGAGATCTGTGAATTAGACATCCTGTACCCTCCTATTCGAAATAGATGATCTGTTCATCATCCGCTTCCACGATGCGGCGCAGAGACCGCTTGTACCGGATCAGCGAGGAAAGGATCGAACGGAAACCGAGAATCTGGATCGTGATCAGCGGCGTCATGGCGACCATCGCCACGATACCGAAGCCCAAACCCAGCACTTCATCCGGACCCGCATAGATCGAGCAGAACCCGATCGACATCGGCAGGATGAACCCGGACGTCAGAGGCCCGCTGGCCACACCACCCGAGTCGAACGCGATACCCGTGTACATTTTGGGGACCAGCAAAGAAAGGCCCAAAGAAATCAGATAGCCCGGGATCAGGTAGAACAGGATCGAAAAATTGAAAATGATCCGGATCAGAGAGAGGGCCAGCGATATGCCCGAACCGACGGCCAAAGCGATCATCATGGTACGGTGCGTGACTGCACGGTTGGTGATCTCTTCAACCTGTTTGTTAAGGACCTGGACAGCAGGTTCTGCCAGCACGACGACCACGCCCAGAACGAATCCAATGATCACGACGACATATTGATTGAATTCCGTTGCCATCCTCGTACCGATCTTATATCCGATCGGCATGAAACCGACACTGACCGCAGTCAGAAAAACGACCAGACCGATATACGTCAGCGCGATCCCGACGATGATCCGGATGATCTTCTGTTTGGGCAGCTTCAGGATCAGAATATTGAGACCGAAGAAGAAAATCACGATCAGGGCCAAAGCCCGCAAAACGTTGAAAGCCTCATGCAAAAAGGTTTTCATGATGCCTGATACCGAATCGACCAAAGAATAGTCGGGCATCATGTAAGTCATGGTCCCTTTCGACGTAAAGGAAAGGATCAGCACGGCCAGTACCGGTCCGACAGAGCAAAGAGCGACCAGACCGAAACTGTTCTCACCGGAATTTTTTCCGCCGATCGTCGAGGCGATGCCCACGCCGAGCGCCATGATGAAGGGGACCGTGATCGGTCCTGTCGTGACGCCTCCGGAATCGAATGCGACAGGCAGCAGCATGCCCCTGCCTGAATCCAGCAGGATGGCGGCGATCGCGAACAGCGTCATATAGAAAAACATGAGCATGGCCGACAGATCTTTATGAAAGATGATCTTGAGGACCGCGATCAACAAAAATATGCCCACCCCTGCTCCGACGGTAACGATCAGGGCCGTGGAATTGATGACCGATGCGACCTGATCGGCCAATACTGACAGATCCGGTTCGGCGATCGTGATGAGCAGCCCCATCGCAAAGCAGACCACGAGAAGCAGACTGAGCTTTTTGGATTTGGTCAGTCCTGAACCGACCAGATTCCCCATCGGCGTCATGGACATGTCCGCACCGATGTTAAACAGCATGATCCCGATAACCAGGAAAAGAGCTGAAACGCAAAAAGCCGCGATCTCTCCCCCATCCAGTCTGATCCACGGATTCAGACACAGGACAATGACGACGATCGGCAGTACCGAGAGCAATGATTCGATTGTCTTGGATTTCAATTGCTTCAACATAGTTCCCTGTTCTCTTTTTCTTAATCATCTTATTTTACCATATTTAGATTGTATCCATGCGTTTTTGGATCGGAAAGTTAACAGGTTTTTAAAAAAAAGACAAAAACCGGCCGCTTCACAGCAGCCGGTTGGGTTTATTACTGTTTACTCATTCGATCGAGAAATACTGATCCACAATATCGGCAAGATTTTGGAGGTATTTGCCTTCGTTTGATTTGTACGTTGACGTGATCGAAGGGGTCTTGTTGACGACTTCGTCTCCGAACAACTGGAACAATCCGCCGATCGGTACGGCATGGATGAATCCGAAGTCAAAGAACAGCGAATCACGGATCAGGCCGAGCATTTCCCTGGACTCTTCGTCACGGGCCACTTTCAGAGACATAACGGAATCATAGAACACCGGGATCACGGAATAGGCGCTCTCGGCACACATAGCCTCCATGATCATGCCTGTCATTTCGGCTCTGTCGCCGATCGAGGATGGGATCGCGAAAATGGACAAGCCGTCGTAGGCGTGAGCCTTGTAGTTTTTCTGAAGATCGTCATAGAGCGGGAAAGGCAGGATGGAATAATCGCTCTTCATGTTGCGCATCAATGCTGCCGTTTCCAAAGTCTCGGTCATGAACATGCCCTGGTCGGCCATGAACATGGTGATCATCTCAGAATGATCCGAGTCATCCTGGGGCAAGCTGAAATAAACGCTCTGGCTCCGGTTGACGAACGGTTCGATGATGGAATAGAGATCGACCAACTTTTCGCTGTAATAGACAAGCTCGTATCCGCCTTCATCCGTTCTCTCGCAGATCGGGATATCGCAGGAAGTGACGAACGTGCGGACCGAATGACGGTTGGTGATCAGACCGTAAAGATCCTGATTCGTGAATGCGAGATCCCCGTTCAGATCGGTCGAGACGCGCTCGGTCAGATCGATGAAATTCTCGAGCGTCCACTCTTTATTCAAGACCATCTGATAAAGGTCCGGGATGTCGTTGTCCGCTCCGATGGACTTGTTATAGAACACCGCGTAGATGTATTCCCACATGGTCAGCGAGATATCGCCGATCGAAAAATACAGACACTCGTTGATCGTGTTGTTGTCCACGTAGCCTTTGGCCCACCACGGAGATTGAGGGTGAACCGTATCAATGCTGTACAGGTTTGCAAAAAGGCCTTCCATAGCCAGTTTGGACGTATAGGCGAGATATCCTGCAATCGCGTCAAAATCGCCGTCATTTGTCAGACAGCCTTTGCGGCATGCGTCCAGAAACTGGGACTGTTCGTTCCAGGTCCCGGGCACGTCCAGATAATCGATCGTGACGTGGTATCTGTCCTGGATCCGTCCGTTTCTGTCCAGAATGGCATCCTGGACCAGGTCGCCTGACGTCTGCTCGGAATAGATTTCATAGATCTTGTTCGAACGGCACAGGAATGTGATCACTTCGCCCTGATAGTCCGCTTCAGGGAGTGTCAGCAGATAGTCGGGACGGGCTTCCGTCTCGTCTTCCACCTTCTGCGTTTCTCCGGTTTCATCGGTTTTCGTTTCCTGAGATTTTGTCTCCCCGTCGCCGGTTCCTGCCCCGCCGCACGCAGCCATCAAAGGCAACATCAGCGTGACGATCAACAAAGCGATCAGGAGGCGGATCGTTGTTTTTTCCATGATTGGTTCTCCTCTCGAATGCGCCCTTGGTCAGCGGGCACGTTTTATCATTTTTTCGACTTGAGACTTCAAGCCGAACACGTATATATCATCCTCTGCTTTGAAGACATAGGACGGGTCCGGGGGAATGACTCTCCCGTTCACATGGACGGCCAAGACGTTAATGGAGGTCTTTCTCCGGATATCCAGTTCGATCAGCGTCTTTCCGACCCATTCTTTCGGTGCACGGATCCGGTAGATGCTGTAATCTTCCGAGATTTCCATGTAGTCTAGCAGGAATTTTGAATTCAGCGTCATGGAGACTTTTTCTGCCACTTCTTTCTCGGGATAGATCGTTTCATCCGCGCCTGCCATGACCAAAAACTTGGACTGGATCTCACTGTAAGACTTTGAGATCACGTATTTAGCGCCGAATTCCTTAAGCCTGGAAGTGATCTCGAGGCTGGCCTGGAAATTCTGGCCCACGGTCACGATACATGCGTCGAAAGAACTGATGCCCAGGTCTTTCAGCACCTGAGGCTTCATGGCGTCAGCGCAGAGGCAGCCTCCGAACTGTCCGTTGAGCAAATTGATCTTCTCGTAATCCGAGTCGACCACAAAAACGTCGTTTTTGAGGGATTGAAGCCGGTCAGCGATTCGCGTACCGAACTCTCCCATGCCGATGACTAAAAAGTTTTTCATCCTACAAGCAATCTCCCTTCGGGATACTTAATGATAGAATTGGATTTATTCCGGAACAGCAGATCGAACAGCGCAAACGCGCCCAGTCTGCCGAAAAACATCAGGAAGATGATGACTACCTTGGAAAGCCATCCCAGCGTGCCGGTGATGCCCAGTGACAACCCGACAGTCGCGATCGCGCTGGTCGTTTCGAAGAGGATCTGATCCAGCGGGAAAGGCTCTGCGAAAGAGATCACGGTCGTTGAGATGACGATGAGGACCAAATAGGCGTTGAACAGTGCGCTGGCCTGCCGGATGATACGGGTCGGTATGCTTTCTCCGAAAAGCACCGCCTGATTCTTCCCTCTTGCGTTGGCGATCAGATTGGCCAGCACCACGATGACCGTTGTCAGCTTGACGCCGCCGGCCGTCGAACCCGAGTTGCCTCCGATGAACATCAGCACGGTCGTCATCGTTCTGCCCGGAACCGACAGCTCGGACAGATCCACTGTGGAAAAGCCGGCCGTCCTCGGGCTGACAGCCATGAAGAACGAGTTAAAGATCTTATCTTTCAGGCTCAGCGAGGCATACGGTCCCGCATCGTTCCAGGGCTGAAATTCCGAGAAGAAAAACAGGACTGTCGGCACAACGACCAAAACGAGCGAAAACGTCAGAACGATCTTCGAATGAAAATGAAGCCGCTTCCATCTGAATCTGGATTGCCACAGATCGCTCCAGACCAAAAAACCTGCACCGCCGATCAGGATAAGAGCGGAAAGGATCAGCAGGATCCTCCAGTCTGACGCCCAGATCGAGATCGATGAACTTCCTTCCGGACCCAGGATGTCGAATCCGGCATTGCAGAAAGCGCTGACGGAATGGAAGATCCCGTACCAAATCGCCTTTTTCCCCATCTTGTCCCACAGAAGTGCGATGATGCCCAGCGCACCGGCCGTCTCGAAGAAGAGGGTTCCGATGATGATCCTGCGCATCAGCGGGACGACACCGCCGATCGAATATGTGCCTGCGGACTGCATGACGATCGTCCGGCTGTACAAACTGATGTTCCTGCGGAACAGCATCGCCACGAACGTGATGAGCGTCATGAAACCCAATCCGCCGATCTGGATCAGAACAAGGATCACGACCTGCCCGAACATGGACCAGTGAAGACCTGTATCAAAAGGGACCAGTCCGGTCACACAGGACGCGCTCGTCGACACAAACAGACAGTCCAGAAAATTCGTGCTCTTGCCCTCTGCAGAAGCAAACGGCAGAGTGAGTAAAAGCGCTCCGATCAGAATCATGGAAAGAAAACCCAGAGACAATAATGCTATCGCGGAGAGGCTTCTGCTCTCCCATGAATCTTTAGCTTTTTTGAAAATGTTCAAACTCATTTTCCTTTCTCACGCTTTTTGAGCAAGCGTATGATTCCTTCACAACCTTTATAGATTTCCCGGTAGGCCTTCTCAAAATCCCGGGTGTACCAGGGATCTGCGATGTCTCCCGGATCTCCGGCAAAACTCAAAAGCAGCCGGATCTTTTCATAGGGATCGCTCCCTACGGTTTTGATCAGTTGGCGGACGTTGGAACGTTCCATCGCCACGATCAGATCATATTCGCCGTAATCCTTCCTCTGAAACTGAACGGCGGTTTTTCCGGAGCAGTCCAACCCGTGAGCGGAGAGCGTCTCCGCGGCGGGCGGATAGACCGGATCCCCGATCACTTCATCGCTCGTCGCAGCGGACGAAACGGAATAATGGCCTTTCAATCCGCTTTTCGCGATCAGATCTTTCAATATGAATTCGGCCATGGGGCTCCGACAGATGTTGCCCAGACAGACAAACAGAATTTTCATCGTACCCCCCTTATTTCTTAATGATTTTAGTGTTTATGCAAAAGCTCCGACGGATCGTCGACATAGGCCTTATCCATGTCTACGCGTCCTTCGATGCCGTCCACATGTCCGTCGGAAGAATACTGCCAGATCCCTATGGGATTCATCTCATATGTGCATTTTTCGGCCCAGTGTGCGACCCAAAGCGCATATTTGCCTGCCACTTCTTTCGAGACGAACTCGTTGAGTTTGTATGTCGAGCAGTACAGGCCCGGGGCGTATCCGTTTGCGGCGATCGTATCGTTGAAGGCAAGCACCAACTTGTCGCAAAAGTCTCTTCCCTGTTCGAACTGGACTTTTTCCTCCAGATCGAAGAAAACGGGAAAATCGAACGTTTTGCCGGCAATGGCCGAAAGACAAACCCGGGCTTCCTGGTAACCCGCCTCGACTGTGTCGGCATATGAATACCAATACGCGCCGACTTTCAGCCCGGCCGCCTTGGCCTTTCGGTAGTTGTCTTCGAAATACTTGTCCTTGTTTTCCGGGACACGGCCGTATCCGGCCCGGATGATCACAAACTCGATCCCTGCATTCCTGACTTTTTCGAAATCGATCTCTTTCTGCCAGGAAGAGACGTCAATACCCTGCATCATAGCCAGTTCTTCCTCAGTTCGGCACCGTCCAGCGGGCTGAGATAGGCGGGAGGGATATCGAAAACGGTCTTGCAGCCCCGCTGTCCTTCAGACGCGCATCTCCAGACGGCCCTGGCGAAAGCCACGAGCACGCCTGCGGTGAATTCGGGATTGGAGTCCAGTTTCAGATTGTATTCAATGACGTGACTGTGTTCTTTGTCGAATCCGGTCCTGCCCGTGCGGATGACGAAGCCTCCGTGCGGCATGCCGCTGTGGTGGGCCTTAAGTTCTTCTTCGGTGATGAAGTGCACGGTCGTATCGTAGTCCGAAAAATAGTTGGGCATTTCCTTGATCGTCTTCTCGATGAGCGCAAGATCCGCCCCCACTTCAGGCACGACAAAGCATTCTCTGGTATGTTTCTGACGGGTCGTCAGTTCGGGATTGGATCCGCTCCGAACGGCATCCAAAGCACTCTCGACAGGAATCGTATACTGTTTTCCGTCCCTGACGCCGGGGATCCTCCGGATCGCATCCGAATGACCCTGGCTGACTCCGCGTCCCCAGAACGTATAGGTTTGTCCTTCCGGCAGGATGGAGTTGGCATACAGTCTGTTCAGAGAAAACATGCCCGGATCCCACCCGCAGGAAATCAGCGCGACGTGACCGCTTGAACGGGCTGCCCGGTCCACGGCATCGAAATGCTCGGGGATCCGTGCGTGCGTGTCGAAACTGTCCACGACATGAGTCAGTTTCGCATACTTAGGTGTCTGTTCCGGCAGATCCGTGGCGCTTCCGGAACAGATGATCAGCACATCGAATTCAGAAAGATGAGATTCGATATCCCGGACATCATAGACGGGCAGCCCTTTTGTCACAGGGCTGACGGAAGCAGGATCTCTGCGCGTAAAAATCATGGAAAGAGTGATGTCTTCGTTCTGTCGGACTGCGCACTCCACGCCGTGTCCCAGGTTGCCATATCCCAGAATGGCTATTCTCATATCTTTATCTCCTGCCCTTTGGGCAATTAGTATACCAATATCATTGACTGGCCAGGCGGTCAAAAAGCCTGCCGCAGGCCGCAATGTAGCGCAGCGTCTGCGGGACCAGTTCTCTGTGGACCGTCCCGACTGCTGCGAACGTTTCAAAACTCAATGTTTTATCGAAACGGATCTCTTTCAGTCCTTCAACGAATCTGTCCCAGTCGGTCTTTCCGGTATAGGGAGCCTGATGCAGATCGTTGATCCCGTCGTTATCGTGCACATGGAAACATGTGATCCGGTCTCCGAGATCCTCCATAAAGCGCTTGATATCCAACCCGACCAGCGTGGCGTGTCCCACGTCCAGGCAGAAACCGAATCGCTTTTCACCGGCCAGCTGATTCAGCGTGTCCACATAGTGGGCCGCGCTCTGACCCTCGTTGCAGACAGAGGCGTACACCTTCCCTTTCCTGCCCGTGAACATGTTTTCCAGATTGATGACGACACCGTACCGTTTGGCTGTTTCCGCAAGCGCCATATAGCGCTCGATATTATATTTGAATTCCTCTTCACGCGATACCGTGTGGGCATAATCGCCGAAAAAAGGATGGACGATCAGCTGACCGCATTCCATTTCCGAACAGCCTTTGATGACCTTTTTCAGCATCTCCAGCAAAAAATCGTTCCACACCGGATCCTCGTCGCCCTTTTCGCAGGACGGAAACGGTGCATGAGCCTGATAATTGACCAGCCCGTATTTTCGGGCCGCGTCTTTGTATTGTCTGAAATAGGCTGCCAATCCGGTCTCGGACGCTCCGGGAGCCAGCACTTCCGGTATCACGTGGTCTTTGATGTTTTTGGGCGGGAAGACGTGGTCGACATTGGCATCAACGGCATCGAAACCAGCCTCTTGGACGGCTCGATAAGCCCCGTCTATGCCATATATTTCTTCCAGACCGCCCGTCTGAACTGCGATTGAAAACATGATTGGCCTCCGATTGGATCCATATGATTCATTATCACTCTTTATTATATATTTTTTCACTGACGATTTCAAGCCGATGCTTTCATTTTTTGGCTTGAAAGAGAAACGCGGCATCCTGACCCTGCCAAGAAAAGGCGGGATACCGGTTTTTCGGTGTCCCGCGATTCTTAGGATTCGGTTTTTGGATCTGCATCTTCGGGTGCGGGATCGTCTGTTGCTGTTTGGTCATTCTTTTCAGGCTGAGTTTTGTCCTTTTTGGCGATCGGCCAAGGCAGAAGACCCGGGCGATAGAAAGCCAGGAACAGACACAAAAGCGATGAGCTCAACAGCACTGCGCCGATAACGTCGGTCAGCCAGTGAACACCGGAAATGATCCGGCCTATGATGATGAATGCTGCGAGCGCGGCAGAGCCTGCCGCCATGAGGAGACGGTATGTCCTTCTCCGGATATATGTCCTTGCAACGATGTAGGTACTTCCGAACAACGTGCAGGCCAGGATCGTGTGAGAGGACGGATAAGAACGCTCCAGTCCCTTGGCCGCATCGATGATGATGGGTCTGAAATTGATGGACAGCACGAAATCGAACAGAATATAGACCAGCAGAACGACGACATAGAATGCGCCCAGAGCGAGGATAGGGTAATCCACTCTCAGAATGCTTCTTCTGCGAACCATCTGATAAAAACCGATCGCGGCAAAAACGATGCAGGTACAAAGGGAAATATAGCCGACGAACTGAGTGATCTCATACCAAATGATCCGGTTTCCGATCCAATCCCGGAAAGCGCCGTTGAGGGTCGCAAAACCGACAGACGAGTTCTCGGGACCTATAGTCTGCACGTCGACGGTCTTGATCAGAACAGTGAATATGATAAATACGAGAAACAGAATTCCCGAGTAGAGCAACCACCGTTTTCTTGTCATAGGATCTCCTTAAGTGTGGATTTTACAGTAACCGGATCAAATCGCAGACCAGATCAGCTTGTTCTCCGCAAAAGCTGAGCTGATCCGGTTCTTTGACTTCAAATAAGTCAGATAGGACCGCAGCGTGCATCCGATCAATGCATACTGCTCATAAGTCATGACCATGCCGAAGTGGTCAAAAACATGTGCCAGCAGATTATCGAAACTGATTCCCTCTTTGCACATGGTGCAAAATAGGTAGCAGAGTTCGTGAACGGAATCGATATTCTTCCGGACCAGGTCTGATATTTCAGTGCATTCGGGCGCGTGTGAAGGCACGAACAAATCGGCTCTCATAGTGCTGATCCGGTTCAATGTCTCAAGATACGCCTCGACGTCAAACAGGTAACTGACCTTGTATTTTTCGAGTGTCTCTTCACCGGACAGTGCGTCGGCCAGAAAAACGATGTTGTCCGGCGTTCTGTATCCGACCATCCGAAAAGCATGTCCGTTCAAAGGAACGATCTCAAAGCCATCAGGAAGTTTATCCTCAGTCAGAAGTTCGGCCGGGCTGGGCTGAGCCAGCAGGAACTTGTGCCTCAGTTCGGGCAGCGGATTCCCGCCGTACAGAAAAGCGGACTCCAGTTCGGGATGATTCGTCAGAGTAACCTCGATATCCGGGGCAAAGATCTGACAGCCTGTCCTCTCCTGCAGAAATCTGTTTCCGCCCACGTGATCCGCATGGGAATGCGTGTTGTAGATCGCCTTGAGATTCCAGCCCTTTTCATCCAAAGTCTGTTTGACTTTTTTCCCCGCGTCCTTGTCGTTCCCGCTGTCGATCAGGCAGACGTCCTTTTCATTCAGCCGGACCAGCCCGATTTTGGCAGGAGAGCGGAAATAGTAGCAAAGGGATGAAATCTGAACCAGTTCGAACATA
>CADBRS010000197.1 GCA_902797125.1 uncultured Ruminococcus sp. | reverse complement strand
CTTCTTTCACCACCAGAGGATTGTTGTCAAAAACAGAAGGCAGGAGGAACATGAAAGCTTTCGTATACCAGGCTTTCAGGATATCCCGGTCATAGACAGGACCCGGGAAGATGCATTGGTCATAGATGCCCAGTCTCTTGGACTCTTCGATGACCTCTTCCAGATTATCGCCTTTCCCGACAACCGCCAGGCGGAACGGATAGCCTTTCTCATGCAGATGGGCAAGACCTTCCAGACTGTAATGGAGGCCCTTGTACCAGATGACACGGCCCACGAACAAGAACAGGGGCACGTCTTCTTCCAGATGATACTGCTCGGTGATCGCTTTGAGACTTTCCTCTTTGCAGGGGGAAGGATCAATATCTACGCCGTTGGGCATGACGAGGTAATCGCCCTCATAGCCCAGACTTTTCAGGTTCTGACCGGCTCCGTCGTTGACGGCCCAGACTTCGTCGCAGGAGATGACGTTGCGCACCATCTCGTTGATGACGGGGTTCTGAAGCGGTTTGAATTTGAGCGATCTGCGGACGTCGATATCGAATTTGGTATGATAGGTCAGAATGAGGGGTGCATGCGTCAGGTCCCTGAGTTCTCTGGCCAGTAATGTCGAGGTGAAAGGACAATGTGAATGGATCAGATCCGGCTTGAAACGGCTCAGATGCTTCATCGTCTTCTGAGCAAAGGGGAACCCGGCGCGGTAGCCGATCATTTTTTCCGTGCTCAGGCTGGGATATCTCCAGACTTCGAACGGATAGTCGTCCACGACTTTCGGATAGTAGGGGACGGTCACGATGACTTCATGTCCGTGGTTGACCAGATATTTGGCATAGTTGATGACTGTGTTGCACACGCCGTCGATCTGCGGGGGAAAAGAGTCATTGATCAAAACGATTCGCATAAAATAAGAACTCAAAAACAGCCTGCAGGGGCTTGGATTCCGTCTCCTTTCTCATAATTTCGGCAAAAAAAGTATAGCATAACGAACGCGAAACTGTCAATGCGCACAAGGGTTCTTCATAAAAACTTAAGATAAACCTCGCCCTCTCTTTAAAAAAACAACTTGAAAGGACCTCTTGCAAAACATAAAGATAGAGAATATAATATAGGGGCTAGATTAGACAGGAGGCCAGGCAGTATGCGTTTATATAGATTTCTTTTGGCAGGGTTGTCGGTTGTTCTCGCCCTGGCTTTTTTATCCGGGTGCGGAGAAGAAACGCCGTCCGGTCCGGACGACCGCGAAAGCCGCACGACCGAGACCGTCGATACGGGAACCGGCACAGAGACCGAAAAAGATACCGAAAAAGATACGACCGCTGATCCCGGGCACGAGTCCGAATCCGGAAAAGAGAGCGACACGGAAAAGCCTCATGAATCCGAGAGCGAATCCGATGACCGTCAGACCGAAACGGACAAGGATACAGAAACGGAAGATACGCGTACGGATTATGAAAAATACGGTCCCGTCCTGCTCGCGCACGAAGGGTTTACGGACAATCAGCTGACCCATGCGCTGCATATGACCGTGACTTCGTCTACCCAGCATATCGATCTGAGCATGCGCTTCCTTCCGGTCGCGGGATGTTCCTGGATGCTTTATGCCGATTATGAAGGATTCGAACCGTATCCCTTGAAGTCCATGGCACTCGCTTACGGGGACAACAAAGCCTACGTCGTCGTTTACAGCCCGGATAAAGACCGGTTCACCCGGTACGAGATCCATATCTTCCGGGTGACCGAATATACCTACCGTTTCATCAGCAACGGCAGCGTCTATACCGAAGGCGTGGTGGACAACGCCACCATGCTCCGGGAGCCGGACATCAACCCGGCGCTTCCGGGCCGTCATTTCCAATACTGGGCCGTGAACGGCGTCCGGGCAGAACTGCCGATGAAACTGACGCAGGATACCGATTTCGAAGCGGTCTATGCGTATATCGACTATACCATCACGCTCAACGCGGACGGAGGGACTGTCTCCCCGAGTTCGCTGACTGTCCATTACGGAGACACTTTTGAACTTCCGGTGCCGACCCGCAAAGATTATACGTTCGAAGGCTGGTATCAGGGGTCCACGCTCGTAACGGGCGGCGTGTTCGAAAAACAGACCAACGTCGAGTTGAAAGCCAAATGGAAACTGATCCTGACTGCCGGAGCCGATCTGACATGGGTCTATGATGCGAATACCAAAACATTGACGCTGACGGG
>CADBRS010000196.1 GCA_902797125.1 uncultured Ruminococcus sp. | reverse complement strand
TTTTGATATTCCAGCCCGTTCCGGTCGATTTGCAGATAACCTTTCGTACCGCTGATCTCAATGCGGTAGGGGTCTGCAACGGAAACGAAACCGGTTTCACTCACCCCGATCGCGCCGCCTCCGAATTCGATGACGCTGACCGCATTATCTTCGACCGGTCTGTCGGTTACATTGAGAAAACAGCTCTGGACGCTGACCGGCGTTCCTAAAAACCATTGCAGGAGATACATGGGATGAGCGCCCAAATCGATCATGGCGCCTCCTCCGCATTGCTCGCGGTCGTAAAAGTGGGGCGGGAGCCAGTCCTTGATGCTGCCGCTGTGGCAGTTTCTGACCCGCGCATAGGAGATCTTGCCGAGTTCCCCTGAATCGATGAGCCTCTTGGCCATCAGATTGCGGGGGTTTGTTTCGTGAGGAAAAGAGATCGTGAAATGAATGCCAGACGATTGAACAGCCTGACGGATCGTTTCCGCATCCTCGTTCGTCAGAGCGAGGACTTTTTCAGTGAAAACATGTTTCCCGGCTTTGGCCGCAGCCGTGATGATCTCACAGTGGCGGTTGGTCGGAGCGCAGACGATCACGCCGTCCACGGTTTTGTCTTTCAGAATGTCATGATAATCCTCGACGAAAGGCACGCCCAGCTTTTCAGCCCAGGATCTGCCTCGTTCCGGTATCTCATCCCAAACGGAAGCGATGGTCGCACCGTTTGCAATAGCTTCTTTGGCATAACCGTCTGCATGGACATGCCAGCTGCTCAACATGGCGATTCTCATTCGGTAACCCCCTATCAAATATCTGCGTCTTTGACGTACAGATGACCTTTTTCGGCGATGAAACGCTTACGGGCGTTCAGATTCTCGCCGAGCAACGTGTCGAAAATGACTTCGGTGGCTGCGGCATCCGTCGGCGTGACGGCTACCAGCCTTCTCGTCGCCGGATTCATGGTCGTCTGCCACATCATTTCCGGCTCGTTTTCGCCCAGACCTTTGGACCTCTGCAGTGTATATTTCGTTTTGCCCAGTTTCTTCAAAATCTCGGCTTTTTCAAACTCGTCATATGCGAAATAGGTTTTGTCTTTGGTCGTGATCTCGAACAAAGGCGACTCGGCGATAAAGACTTTGCCTTTTTCCAGCAGCGTGGGGAGCAGCCTGTAGAAGAGCGTGAGCAAAAGCGTCCGGATCTGGAAACCGTCTTCGTCTGCATCGGTGCAGATGATGATCTTGGACCATTTCAGAGCCTTGTAGTCGAAGGTGTTGATGTCGCCCTTGACTTTGCCCTTGACCTCCGCGCCGCATCCGATGACCCGGAGCAGGTCCGTGATGATGTCGCTCTTGAAGATGCGGTCATAGCCGACCTTCATGCAGTTCAGCGTCTTGCCCCTGACCGGGATGATGGCCTGGAATTCGGCCGCCCGGCCCAGCTTGCATGACGTCAGTGCCGAATCACCTTCCACGATATACAGTTCCCGCAAATTGGGATCCTTGGAGCGGCAGCTGACGAATTTTTCAACCCGGTTGGACAGGTCCATCTGCTGGGAGAGACTCTTCGGAAATTCAATGCGGACAGATTCGGCTTTTTCACGGCTCCGCTTGTTGATCAGGATCTGGTTGGCGATCAGGTCTGCGTCCACGGGATGCTCGGTGAAATAGATGTCGAGCTGATCTTTGAGGAACGAAGTCATGGCTTCCGCAATGAACTTGTTCGTGATGGACTTCTTCGTCTGATTCTCGTAGGAGGTCATGGTGGAGAAGGAGTTGATCACGATGATCAGCGCGTCTGAAATGTCCGTGAAGGTGACCTTGGCTTCGTTTGCCTTGTATCTGCCGGTGTTCTTCAGGAATTTGTCCACGGCATACGTGAATGCGGCTTTGACGGCGATGGCTGGGGAACCTCCGTGTTCCAAGAAACTGGAGTTATGATAGAATTCCTGCCGGTTCACGGATTTGGACGTGCAGAATGCGAAATCTGCTTTGAGTTTGTAATCCGGCATATCCGGACGGTCCCGTCCCTGTGTTTCCAGATGCCAGAGGACCGGCTCGGTCATGGCGTCTTCTCCGACGATCTCTGCCAGATAATCCGATATCCCGTTGGCATATTCAAAGAACTGAGTCTGGAATTTGCCGTCAGGCTGCTGAAGTTTGAGCGTGAACCGGACGCCTGCGTTGACGACGGCCTGGCGGTGCATGATGTCGATGAAGAAAGTGTAGGGAATATCGATATCGGTGAAGACCTCCAGGTCGGGTCTCCAGCGGACGATCGTACCGGTTCTTTTTTCTCTCGGTTCCAGGTCTCTGACGGACAGTTCACTGGCGGGGGCACCGCCTTTGAAGCTGATGGAACTTTCGTGGAGTCCGTCATAGGATCTGACTTCCATCCACTCCGAGCTGTACTGCGTAGCGCAGGCGCCCAGACCGTTTGTGCCCAGAGAATAACCGTAATTGGCATCCGCTTCGTTGTTCTTGTATTTACCGCCCGCATAGAGTTCACAATAGATCAGATCCCAGTTCCAGCGCTCTTCCCGCGAGTTCCAGCCCAAGGGCACGCCGCGGCCGTGATCGTCGACCTCGATGGATCTGTCCGTAAAAACGGTGACCACGATCTCTTTGCCGTGACCTTCACGCGCTTCGTCTACGGCATTGGAAAGGATCTCAAAGAACGAATGTTCGCAACCTTCGAGTCCGTCCGAACCGAAAATGACCGCGGGACGCAGTCTGACACGGTCCGCGCCTTTGAGCGCCACGATACTGTCGTCGCCGTATCCCTGGCTGCCGTTTTTCTTTTGCAGAACCGTTTTGGCAGGTTTGCTGCTGACTGTATCCGGAATCGATTTGCTGAATGGTGTTTGAGGCATATATGAAAATCCTTTTGTCAAAAGAGATAAATCTACATCTTGTATTATAACAGGAATCTTTTGTTTTTTCAATACAAAATATGCGAAAGAGAGAGATTCTTTGACGCCCGGGATCCAGTTTGCCCGCGCCCCGGAAACAGGGCGGATCATTGAGGCGTTTCAGCCCTTTTTTCTGTTTCGGTCGAACGTACGCAGTTTGTCACAGGTTGTCTCCGGGCATCTTTTGGGAAGGAATTGAGAAAGTGGCGATGCAAAAGGAAGAGACTCGCGCATTTGGGTGATACGGCTTTGCAAATATGTGGTATAATACAAAAAGAGAAGTGTTTTTTGAAAGGCGGACGGCCATGGTTTCGAAAGAAGACCTTACAATCGATTTTAAAAACCGAAACGTGGATATCCTGGGTTTTGGCGTCTCCAACAGACCGTTGGCTTCTATGATGCTCTCGCTCGGCGCAAATGTGACCGTTTATGACGCCCAGGATGAATCCTCTCTGGGTCCGGACTTCGCTGAACTGAAAAAGCAGGGGGTCAGGTACGAAAAATGGGATCCGGAGCGTGAGGATCTGCTCGGCGGCGACTATATTTTCCGTACGCCCGGGATCCGCCCGGACGTTCCTGCCATCGATCGGGCCTGCCGGAAAGGCACCGTGCTCAGTTCGGAAATGGAACTGTTTTTCGAAAAGACGCCGGCAAAAATCATCGCGGTGACGGGAAGCGACGGCAAAACCACGACGACCACGCTGATCGGGCTGATCCTTTCTCGCGCTTTGCAGAGGAAAGGGAAAGGCCGGGTTTTCGTGGGCGGCAATATCGGTCAGCCGCTTCTTTCGCAGGTCTTCGACATGACCGAGGATGATTTCGCTGTCGTGGAACTGTCCAGTTTTCAGCTGATGACCATGAAAAGATCGCCTCATATCGCCGTGATCACCAATATCACGCCCAATCATCTGAATTGGCACAAGGATATGAACGAATATATCGATGCCAAAAAAAGGATCTGCAGTTCCAAGCCTCTATCCAGACTGGTCCTGAACGCGGACAACCCGGTCACATACAGGATCGGAGAGAATGCTTCCGTCCCCGTGACGTATTTTTCGATAACTAAACAGGGACCGGACCGCATCATCCCGTCATGGCAGCACGCCTCGAGGGCACTGTTCTTGAGAGACGGCGCCGTGTGGGAAGGCGGACCGCACCTGACCTGCCGAAAGATCCTGGATATTGACGATATCCAGATCCCGGGGAAGCACAATATCGAAAACTATATGGCGGCCTCGGCTGCTTTGGAAGGATTGTGCGAATTCGAAGATATCACCGAGACCGCCAAGTCGTTTCCCGGTGTTCCTCACCGGCTTGAAACCGTCCGGCGGCATCAGGGTGTACGATATGTCAATTCGTCTATCGATTCGACACCCTCGCGGACACTCATCTCATTAAAGGCTCTGGGCGGAGACCCTGTCGTGATCATGGGCGGACGGGACAAGCATCTCCCTTATGAAGAACTTTGCGCCTATCTGACGTCTCACATCACGCGCGTCGTGCTGACCGGGGAAGCGGCCGATCTGATCGAAGCCGCCCTGCATGCCTCTGATCCAGAAGGACGGGTCCGCATCGAGAAACGTCCGGATTTTGCGGAGGCCGTCCGCACCGCATCAGGACTGGCTCAAAACGGAGACACCGTTCTGCTGTCTCCCTCGTGTACGTCGTTTGATGCATTTCATAATTTCGAAGAACGCGGAGAACGGTTCCGCGAGATCGTAAACACTATTTGAGGTTCTATGGACAATCGGGAAAAATTGAATGCACTGGTTCGCGAAGCGGAATCGTCCCTTCGCCCTATATTTGAAGAAATCGATCAGCGTGCCTATCTGAACACGGAGAGGATCCTTGCCTCTTTCAGGCAGAACCGGGTCTCTGAAGCCTGCTTCAATCCGACGACCGGATACGGTTACAACGATTCGGGCAGAGAAAAACTGGAACGGATCTACGCGGAAGTTTTTGAAACCGAAGCCGCTTTGGTCCGTATGCAGATCTTCAGCGGCACCCATGCCCTGACGATCGGGCTGTTCGGTTTGCTCAGGCCCGGAGACATCATGCTATCCGTGACTGGACGCCCCTACGATACGCTGGAAGAAGTGATCGGCATCGGAAAGGCGCAGGGACAGGGGTCGCTCAAAGATTTCGGCATCGAATACAGAGAGGTTCCTTTGAGTCCTGAAGGAAGCCCGGATATGGCGGCCGTCGAGCGAGGCATCCGGTCCGCAGGGCAGAAGCTGAAAATGGTTTTCATTCAAAGATCCAAGGGCTATCTCAACAGGAAGACATTGTCCGTGAGCGAGATCGGAGAACTCGTCCAAATGGTCAGGCGGATCAAGCCGGACACGTTTGTCGTCGTGGACAACTGCTACGGCGAATTCGTCGAAGAGCATGAGCCCACGTCCGTCGGCGCCGATCTTTGTATCGGTTCTCTGATCAAAAATCCCGGAGGCGGGATGGCCGAAACAGGCGGATATCTCTGCGGTACCGAAAAAGCCGTCGAGCTGGTCTCCTACCGGCTGACGTCTCCCGGAACGGGCGGAGAGACCGGAGCGACTCTGGGCCAGAACAAGAACATGTTCAAGGGGCTGTTCTATGCTCCTCACACGGTCGCTCAGGCTTTGAAAACGGCCCATCTTGCAGCGTATCTTTGTGAATCGCTCGGTCTTTCGGTCGAACCCAAATGGAACGAGCGCCGATACG
>CADBRS010000195.1 GCA_902797125.1 uncultured Ruminococcus sp. | reverse complement strand
CGTGCTGGATCTGGCCAAAAAGCTGGAATGCAACGTCGTCACGACGCATATCGGTACCGTTCCGGACCATGAATGTGAAAGAAAAGAGATCATGCGCAAGGCATGCCGCACGCTGGCTGAATATGCCGATTCAATCGGTTCCGCTTTCGCAGTCGAGACGGGTCCCGAAAAAGGTCAGGTGCTGGCAGAGTTCCTGGATTCTCTGGGTGCCGGAGGCGTCCGGGTCAATTTCGACCCCGCCAACCTGGTCATGGTGGCCGGAGACCGTCCCGAGAACGCGCTGAAATATCTGGGCAAGTACGTCGTTCATACGCATGCCAAAGACGGGATCAAGCTGAAGGGCGCCTACGAAGGCGATCTTGCAGTCAGCCCGCAGGCTAAAGATCATCAGGACATGATCAATATGGGCCGTACCTATCTCGAACTGCCTCTGGGACAGGGCGACGTCGATTTCGACATCTACCTCCCTGCTCTCCGTGCGTCCGGATTCAACGGCTTCCTGACCATCGAGCGCGAAGTCGGAAACAAGCCTGAAGAGGATATCGCTCTGGCTGCGGACTTCCTGCGCGAAAAGATCGCAAAATTCAACCTGGCATAGGCATAAGAAAGGAGCTTTTTCGGCTCTATGAAGAAAAAACTGATCACACGGGTCGTTGCGCTGCTGGTCTGTCTGTTCGTCATCACCCAGGCCCTGACCGGCTGTGCGGCCACTCTCCTGTCCCTCGTTTTTTATGCGGGCATCCCTTCCCTGATCAATCAGAACACCCCGGATCCAGATCTGGAATTCGTATATGAGCAGAAGGATTACGACCAGCTGCTGGAAAAGCAGAGCAAGCTGGAAGATCTCTTGAAGGATCCGGATTCGGCTTCCTTCAACGATCTGTACAACACCTTCGCGGATTACCTCACGGACTACATGTACATGCTCGATCAGTATCAGTTGTCCAGCATCCTGTCTTACTGTTACGGTGCTGACGAGGAAATCGATGCGGACTATCTTTTGATGGATGAGCGGTACAACGCTCAATATGCCAAGATCGGCTCCTACTATCTGACCCTCTACGAAAGCAAACACAGAGACGCTTTCTTCTCGGACTGGGATGAGGATTCGATCAGGCGCATGGTCACAAAAGGCAAAAGCACGGATCCCCGGATCGAAGAGATCAATTCCGCCAATACGGAACTTGACCTCCAGCAAACCAAACTCGATACCAGTTCTGCCACTTTTGTTGCCGACACCTATGCCCTGTACGAGCAGTTCGTCCATAACAACCGCGAGCTGGCAAGTCTCTACGGCTATTCGAATTTCTACGATTATCAGGCAGATCTCACCTTCACCAGGGACTATTCTCTGGAGCAGATGCGAGCTTTCACGGAAAGCGCTGCCAAAAACGCCGTGCCCACGATGAACGAGCTGGTCATAGCCTATTCCGGTCTCATGAATTCCTTGAACACGATCGAAGAGGATCAGATCAGAAAGCTCACTGAGCAGTCGTTTTACGAAGCAGACAATGCTAAGAAGATCAGTAGTTTCCTTTCCTGGGAAAATCCGGAGATCATCGATTATTACAACAGGTTGGGCGAATGGGACTGCATTTTCAGAGGACTTGAAGAAAACGAAGCGCAGCCGGCCGCCTTTACGGTCTTCCTGAACTGGAACGGAGTGCCCGCCCTCTATTTCGGACCCGGCTACGACGATGCCTTCACTTTCATCCATGAGTTCGGTCACGCTTTCAACATGGCCTCCACGTACGATTCGGAGATTTCTCTCTCCCTGGATCTGATGGAAGTCATGTCCCAGGCTCATGAGATGCTGTTCCTTGCTTATCTGGCTCCGGAGTACAACACCGTTCCCTATCGGGTGCTCCGCCTGGAAAAGATCCTCAATGCCCTTCAGGTAATCGTTCTCAGCAGTTTTGTCGCAGATTTCGAATATGAGGTCTACACGTCCGAAAAGGAACTGTCCATTGCGGATTATTCCAAAGTGATCGACGAATTGCTCGCAGACCGCTACGTGGGTCTGGCAGATCTTTTTGGCAGGGACGTACTCGAGAGTTACATATGCATGGTCACGATGGATGCTCCGTGCTACTATATTTCCTATGCCACTTCCCTGATGCCCTGTCTGGAACTGGAAAGGATCGCACACGAAGATAGTTTGGACAAAGCAGAAGAGATCTATTTCAAGATGACCACGACCGGCGACAAGAATTTCCTTGCACTGACCGAGTACGTCGGCTTGGAAGATCCTTTGGACGCCAAAACATTCGAATCTCTGTGCTCGTACTACAAGTCCTGGGCACAGTCCAACTCAAAATAACAAAAGGACCGTCCGGTCCTCTGCAAAACAGCCCCCGTGAAAACCACGGAGGCTGCTTTTTTGTTTTCCGATCAGAAGCGGAAATAGATGAACGGGTTGAACGAAGAACCTGTCAGGAAGATGATCGAGATGATCAGGAGAGCCATGCAGCATACCGCCGATACGACGGTCACTGCCAGTTCCCCGTTCTTGGCCTGTTGGATCTTCTTGGTCACGAAAGGCACGATCGGGAACGAGAATATGATGCCCAGTATGAAGATCGTTGTTGTCAGATTGGACAGCTGCGACGTCATCCTGTCCCAGCCGAAGTCTGAGAACGTGAACATCCGTCCGATGTAGGAGATCGCATGAGGCAGGCTGTTCGCGTTGAAAATGACCCACCCGATCGTGAAAGCCACGAACGTATAGAGATGCTCGACGATCTTAGAGAGGAACCCCATATGGATCTTCGCCGTGGCCTCATCGAATTTCTTGAACAGGTTTCCGAGGAACAGGTTTTCCAGCGTCAATAGCACCCAGTAGTAAAGACCCCACGTGATGAAGGTCCAGGCCGCTCCGTGCCAGATGCCCGTGCAAAGCCAGACGATGAAGATGTTGACCTGGGTGCGGATCTTCCCTTTCCGGTTCCCTCCGAGAGGAATGTAGAGGTAATCCCTGAACCAGGTGGATAGCGAGATATGCCACCTTCTCCAGAATTCCTTGACCGATCCAGAAATGTATGGATAATTGAAATTCTCGAGGAAGTCGAAGCCGAACATGTGGCCCAGACCGATGGCCATATCCGAATAGCCTGAAAAGTCGAAATAGATCTGCAGCGTGTAGGCGATCGCCCCGAGCCAGGCCGTTGCGGCAGAAACGCCGGAAACGTCCATCGAGAAGACCGAGTCCACGACCTGATAGAGCACGTTGGCGATCAGGACTTTTTTGGAAAGACCCACGATGAATCTCGTCAGTCCCTTGTAGACCTTGGCCACGTCGATCGAACGCTCGGCCAGAGCCGCATCCACGTCGATATACCGGACGATCGGTCCTGCGATCAGCTGAGGGAACAGTGAGATGTAAAGACCCAGTCTGAAAATGTTCTTCTGAGCCCGGACCTTATCCAGATAAACGTCGATCACATAAGACATGATCTGGAACGTGAAGAACGAAATGCCGATAGGCAGTGCAATCGGTCCGCCGAGGAAGTCCGTGAAGATGTTGCTTTCCAAATGGAAAATGCTCGTGATCGTGTCCGTCACAAAGTTAAAATACTTGAAGACGAACAGCATGCCCAGATTGAAGACCAGGGACAGGATCAGAAAGAGTTTCTTCAATCCTTTCTTCTCTTTGAACTTTTCCATGAAAAGGCCGAAGAAGAAATTGAAGATGATCGACGCGAGCATCAGAAGCATGTTCCTGGGCTCGCCCCATGAGTAGAAGATCAGGGAGGCGACCAAAAGTATCCCGTTCAGAACGCGGATCTTGAAGGAAGCCTTCTTGAAGATCAGGTTGGCCAGATAGTACAGAACGATCGTACAGGCCAGAAAAATGAAAACGAATAGTGTTGAACTGAATACCATCTGAAACCTCCGGATTACTCTGTAGACTTCAGATAGTTATAGAGCGAGCGGTACATCACGGCGTGTCCGGATGAATTCCATGCGATGGTCGCAAGCTGCTGCTCTGTCGCTTCGAAGATCACGTAATCGATGCCTTCCAGGATCGTATCCCAGCAATCGTCTCCGTCTGTCAGCGGGTTATGGAAACTCATACCGCTTCCCGTGAAGTCGCCGAAACTGCTCCAGTTGTAGTAGATCTGACGGGCACGGCCGATATAATTGTTGACGTAATAGACGATATCGTGGCAGAAGGAACCGCCCTGGATCAGAACGTTTTTGGCAGGAGCACCGGGATTTTCGACCGTGATGTCCGGCGAATAATAATATCTGTCCGTCACGGCCAGGTACTTCAGGGACGGGTCTGTCGCGTTCCACATGATATTGTAGATATCCTGTTCCGAGTTGCCGATACCGGAGGTCACGGATTCGGATGCGTAGATCGTCTTGGCGACCATGTGACGGGTCGTCGTATTCGTGGTCTCTTCCAGTTTGGAAACCGCGCGGACCATCGTCTCGAAGGAGGCGATATCGTTCCAGTGGATCCCGGTCTTCGGGAATGTGTTCAGAAGTCCGGCCTCTTCGAAAGCGGTTTTCGCGTCGACAAAGTTGAGATGACTGGATTCCAGCATGGGCATCAGCGTGTCATAGGCTCTCACGTATCCCGGTTTGGCCGTATGGGTGTTCTTGTACCACTCCGGAATGAAGTCCGCGCACTGGCTGGCTTTGCTGGATGAAATGACGAAGCAGAAACCGATTCCCTGTTTGGCCAGCTGATCCTGAATATATTCCAGATTCTTGACCGTCAGCTGAAGATCGGACGCACTGTAGGAAGTATAAGGTTCGGAATAACCCATGTACTCGTCGATATAGGCGCGCTCGTACAGGTAACCGGTCTTCCCGACCAAAACGGCGTTGGTGCCTTTGTATGCCGTGGGTTCTTCCTTCTTCTGGTTCAAAAACCAGGAGTTGATCAGCGCATATTTGTTGTTATTATAGTCCAGATACCAGTCCATCAAAGTGGTCTCGACTTCGATGTCGGGGCCGGTCGTAGAGGACTCATCCTCTCCGGGGTTGCCCGGATTGGTTTCCAGGCCGGATTCGGAGGTGCCGTGTCCGGCAGCGGTCTCCGTGCCGATCTGAGGGAACACGATATGTCCCTGATCATCGGTCTCCAGCGCGATGACGCCCCCACCACTTTCGGTCATTTGCTCGACGGGATCGTCTTCCTCGGACGGACTGGCGGACAGAAACGAATCATACCGGATCGTCATGGTTTTGTAGGTCGTTACGATATCCGAGCGAAGCGGATAGTGCATATTGAACCATCCCTCGAATTTTTCCTGAAATTCGCCGTTCCAGTAGTTCTCCAGGGTTAAGGGGACCGGCTCCACGTCTGATTCGGTCAGACGGGTCATATCCGGTCCGTCGATCGCGAGCATGAGCAGCGGGAAACAGATGATCTCAAAGGCGATCATGATGAAAACAAGCATGATGACATAAGTCGCGATAGAATGTTTCGGAGCGGCCGCTTTCGCAGTCTGCTCACCCTCGTTCACCGCCGGCTCAGCGACCTGACCTGTATTTGTTTGCGTGTCCGGAGAACGTTCTGCTGTTTCCTCTGCCGGATTTTCGGCGGCAGCCCGTTCGTTTTCCAGGACGTTGTCCTGATTTTGATCTTGAGACATGAAAAACCTCCTCAAGGAGCGTCTGACTGATCCAACAACCGTGAAAGATCGTTTTCAGTTTGGATGCGGGCTAGTGAAAAAAGCCCGCGCGTTTCGAAAAAAGAAATCAAAGCCGGATCCCGTAAACATCCGAGATCTTGCTCTTCAGATAGTCGATATAGTAGGACGGATCGAAATCCCTGCCCAGAACGTCTGAAAGGATCTGCCCAGGTTTCTTCAGACAGCCGAATTTCCAGATATTTTCGCGGTTCCAGGCGTTGATGGGTTTGAAATCGCCGCGGGAGAGACACGCGTCTACGTCGACGGTTTCCTTCATCCGGGCCAAAAACTGTGCGCCGTATGCGCTGCCCAGCGCGTAGGACGGGAAATAGCCGATCATGCCGCCGGACCAGTGCGTATCCTGCAGGACGCCGTGCGTGTCGTCCGGAACGTCGATGCCGAGATATTCTTTGTAGAGCGCATTCCAGGCCTTGGGCAGTTCCCTGACCTGCATCTGTCCGGACATCAGTTTCTTCTCCAGTTCATAACGGACCATGATATGCAAACAATAGGTGACTTCGTCCGCTTCGGTGCGGATGAGAGTGGGCTCCACGCGGTTGACAGCCTTGTAAACGTCTTCGACCGAATAGGCTTTCAGGGACGGGAAGAATTCGCACATTTTGGGATAGATGTATTGGATGAAACCGCGGCTCCTGCCCAGAATGTTTTCATAGAAACGGCTCTGACTCTCGTGGATCCCCATCGAGACGCCCCCGTCCAGGACGGTATAGGCCAGATCGTCGTCCGAGCCCGTGTCGTAGAGGGCGTGTCCGCCTTCATGGATGACGGAGAACATGCTGTAATCCAGCCGCTCTTCATAGAAATGCGTGGTGATGCGCTCGTCCAGATGGGATCCGAGACTCGTGGTAAAAGGATGCTCGGTCGTCGAGATGCCTACATGTTCCCTGTCCAATCCAATGAGATCCATCAGATAGACGGCGAAAGCCATCTGCGCGTCTGCCGGGAAATGACCTTTCAATGGCGCGTCCGAGACCTGTCCGGCTTCGGTAACTTTGGCGATCAGCGGCACGATCTGTTCCCTGAGCGAATCGAAAAAGGCGTCGCACGTTTTCCGGCTGATTCCCTCCTCATATTCGTTGAGCCAGAAATCGTAGGGATCCTTGTCCGGATCGATATAGCCTGCGAAGGCGATCTTGGCCTTTACGATCTTTTCCAGATAAGGGGCGAACAGCTCGAAGTCGTTGCCGGCTTTGGCTTTATGCCACACGTCGTCCGCTTCGTTGCAAAGAACTTGGAAAGCGATATATTCGTCCATGGGGATCTTTTTGGTGTCCCTCATGTCCTTGAGCATGATGTCCTTGGCCCGAACGTCCCGTGGAGACAGTTCAGCCGAGCGACGGTCCAGTTCTTCCAGCAGTTCATAGGTGCTGTCCGACGTGGACAGCTTGTAGATCTCCTCACCGAGGACCGCCATAGCGTGGCCCCTGTTGGCGGCCGTGCCTGCGGGCGCAGTCGTGGCGCCGTCGTAATTGAGGATGGCCAAAGCGTGGTCGTAAGCGCTGATTTTGGACATCAGGTCATAAAATGACTTGATGAGTTCCTTTGTTTCCATAGAAGCCTCCGTAAAGGGATGTCGATTGTTAAGTTTCCGGTTCCTGCTGTTCCTCATTGTCCGGAACGGTCTCGGAAGGATTGCTGAACTGTTTTCGGAAGGAGAAATGCATGATCAGCCACCGGATGACCAGAGCCGTCAAAAGAGCCGCGGCAGGCAGGATCCAGACCCGGATGTCCGAATCCGTTGTGAGAAAATCCTGTTTTAAAAAATCGAGTTCACCGGCAAAGTAAACGATCATTTCGGTCAGCAAAAGGACGGATGAAATGATCGTGATGCGGTGCAGTCCGAAAAATGCCCCGTTGTCCGTCCGGATCTTTTTGTCGAACCGGACAAAACCCAACTCCAGAAACGTACCTGCAAGCCAAGGCAGACCGATAAAAGCCATCAAAACCCCGGCGGTAGTGCCTAAGAAAGTCACCATCAGGGCCTGCGGGATCGCGCAAAGAACAAAACCTGCAAGGATGATGAGCGGTGTCACAACGAACCGGACCGGTCTGATCCCGTCCTTCAGAAGGCCGTACTTCTTGAGATAGAGCAAATCCATGCCTTTTGACAGCAACACGAACAACAGGGCGGGGATATTATAAAGGCCGCAGAGAGCCAATAATTCCAAAAACCTTTTCAGGCTTTGAGGGTCAGCCATGGCAAAATCTCCTTTCCTGCTCTTTGTCTCTAATCATTCGTTTTAGTCTATCATAAAGACTTGAAAAAAGCAAGGCTTTGACCCCAAATAAATCTTAACCCTTTATAAAGATATCTATAATATATTCGGCGGTTCGCTTGACTTCAGGGGCAAAAGAAAGTATAATATAGACTGGAAATAGTTGTGCTTTTTTTGAGGTTTCCCATGGAAAATAACCAAGAAATTGTCTTAATTGAGACACTTAGAGAGAAATTACGGTACTATGCGAAACAGTATTACACCTATGACATCTCTGAGATCTCGGATTACGAATACGACAAAATGTACCGCCAGCTTCAGGAATTGGAAGCCAAGCATCCCGAAGCCTACGATCCGGCTTCCCCGACCCGCAGAGTCGGCGGCGCGGTCCTTGATAAATTCGAGAAAGTGACTCACGGAGTCGTGATGAATTCACTGACGGACGTTTTCTCTTTCGAGGAACTGGAGGACTTTCTGTCCCGCATCCAGGGGGATATCGAGCATCCGGTCTATTCCGTCGAGCCTAAGATCGACGGTTTGAGCGCATCCGTCACCTATGAAAACGGCGTGCTCGTATTGGGCGCGACGCGCGGAGACGGCGTCACGGGCGAGGATGTCACGGAGAACATGAAAACCATCCGTTCCCTGCCCCTGAAGCTGGATGAACCGCTCAACTTTACGGTCCGTGGCGAAGTCTACATGCCGCGCTCCGTGTTCGAAGAGATCAATGCCCAAAGAGAATCCGAAGGAAAAGCCTTGATGGCCAATCCCCGGAATGCGGCGGCCGGTTCCCTGCGACAGCTGGATTCGAGGATCACGGCATCCCGCAAACTGGATATTTTCATTTTCAATCTGCAGTCAGGCAGTCTCTTTACAGACGGCAGGATCCTGAACTCTCATACCGAGATCCTGGACCGCCTCAAGTCCCTCGGTTTCCACGTGCTGGAAAACCGGGCCAGGCTGGAATCGGCAGAACAGATCGTCGCCCATATCCGGAAGCTCGGAGAGATCCGGGACGATCTGGCCTACGATATCGACGGCGTCGTCATCAAACTGGACAGTCTCCAGGCCCGGACGCTTCTGGGCGAAGGCACCAACACGCCCAAATGGGCGGTCGCATACAAATTCCCGCCCGAGCAGAAACTGACCAGACTCAAAGACATCACTTTCCAGGTCGGCAGAACCGGCGTCCTGACGCCTACGGCAGAACTCGAACCCGTCCGGCTGGCAGGCACGACCGTCTCGAGAGCCACCCTGCACAATATGGATTTCATCAAATCCAGAGACATCCGGATCGGCGATCTGGTCACGCTGCAAAAAGCCGGAGATATCATCCCGGAGATCGTTTGCGCGCATCCGGACAAACGGACAGGCGCGGAAAAACCCGCCGTTTATCCGACCCTGTGCCCCTCCTGCGGCGAGCCTGTCGTATATGATCCGGATTCCGAAGCTGCCGTCCGGTGCGTCAATCCGGAATGCCCGGCCCAGTTATCCCGCAGAATCGCCCATTTTGCGTCGAAAGACGCCATGGACATAGACGGTCTGGGTCCGCAGATCGTGGACGCGCTCATCGACGAAGGTCTCGTTCACTCGTTCCCGGATCTATATCTACTCACCGAGGAGCAGGTAGAAACGCTCGAGCGCATGGGCAAAAAGAGCGCGGCCAATCTGGTCTCCGCCATCGAGCGGAGCAAGAATGCCGGCCTCGAAAGACTGATCTATGCTTTGGGCATCCGGAACGTCGGTGAAGTGGCCGCGGAATCGCTGGCGCACACGTTCGGTTCGCTGCAGGCGTTGATGAACGCCTCATTCGAAGATCT
>CADBRS010000194.1 GCA_902797125.1 uncultured Ruminococcus sp. | reverse complement strand
TCATAAGTTTCACGGCCCCAAAGGCACAGGCTTTCTGTATGTCCGCAAAGGGATCAGACCCTATGTTTTGATCAACGGCGGAGCTCAGGAAAAAGGCTATCGTGCGGGAACGGAAAACGTGGCCGGGATCGTAGCGACGGCAACTGCCCTTGAGGAATCGGTCGCACATATGGAAGAAAACAGCATTCGTTTGAAAACGCTCAGAGACCGGCTGATCAACGGACTTTTCCGAATGCCGCACTGTGCGCTGAACGGAGATGCAGAGAAAAGACTTCCTTCAAATGTCAATTTCTGTTTTGAGGGCATCGAGGGCGAATCCTTGCTGCTTTTGCTGGATGATAAGGGGATCGCCGCTTCATCCGGGTCCGCCTGTACATCCGGTTCGCTGGACCCCAGCCATGTGCTGCTGGCCATCGGGCGGGTGCATGACGTGGCTCACGGTTCGCTCAGGTTGACCCTAGGGGAGGACACCACGGAAGAGGACGTCGATTATATGATCACTTCCGTCATGGAAGTTGTCACATATCTTCGCAGTTTTTCTCCGGTTTGGCGCGATCTGTGCGCCGGCAAAAAACAATTCATCCTGTGAGGAACAAAAAATGGCATTATATAGTGAAAAAGTCATGGACCACTTCAGAAACCCCAGAAACGTCGGGGTGATAGAGGATGCAGACGGCGTCGGAGAAGTGGGAAACGCCAAATGCGGAGATATCATGAAAATGTATCTCAAGATCGATAATGATATCATCACGGACGTCAAATTTGAAACGTTCGGGTGTGGCAGCGCGATCGCATCCAGCTCGATGGCGACGGAACTGATCAAGGGTCAGCCTGTCGAAGACGCGATGAAGCTGACCAACAAGGCCGTGGCCGAAGCGTTAGACGGCCTGCCCGATTACAAAATGCACTGTTCCGTTCTGGCGGAAGAGGCAATCAAAAACGCGCTGGATGATTATTACGCAAAACATCCGGAAAAAAGAAAGGATTAACTCATGGCAAATTATAAATTCGAAACGCTCCAGCTCCATGTGGGGCAGGAGAGCGCAGATCCGGCGACAGACTCCCGGGCTGTCCCGATTTACCAAACCACATCATATGTTTTTCATAATTCCGAACACGCGGCCGCACGGTTCGGGCTCACAGATGCCGGAAATATTTACGGCAGACTGACCAACTCGACCCAGGACGTTCTGGAAAAGAGAGTGGCGGCCCTGGAAGGCGGTGTGGCGGCGCTGGCCGTGGCGTCAGGCGCTGCAGCTATTTCGTACACGATTCTGGCGCTGGCAGGGAAAGGGGAACATATCGTTGCGCAGAAAACGATTTACGGCGGGAGTTACAACCTGCTGGCCCATACCTTGCAAAACTATGGTATCATCACAACGTTCGTGGACATCCATAATCTGGACGAGGTCAAGGCGGCCATCAAGCCGGAGACAAAAGCGATCTTCATCGAAACACTAGGCAACCCCAACAGCGATATTCCGGACATCGACGAGTTGGCAAAAATTGCCCATTCGAAGGGTTTGCCGCTGGTGATCGACAACACCTTCGGGACGCCGTATCTGATCCGTCCGATCGAACACGGTGCGGACATCGTTGTTCATTCCGCCACCAAGTTTTTGGGCGGTCACGGAACGACGCTCGGAGGCATCATCGTGGATTCCGGCAATTTTGAGTGGAATCCGGAAAGATATCCCAACATTGCGGCACCGAATCCCAGCTATCACGGCGTATCCTTTACGGCAGCGGCCGGGAAAGCGGCATTCGTCACCTACGTTCGAGCCATTTTGTTGAGGGATACCGGCGCGGCGATCTCGCCATTCAACGCGTTTCTGTTGCTGCAGGGCATCGAGACGCTGTCGTTGCGTTTGGACAGACATGCGGAAAACACGAAAAAAGTGCTGGAGTTCCTGTCCAAGCATCCGCAAGTTGAAAAAGTGAACCATCCTGCGCTGAAAGGCCATCCGCAGCACGAACTGTATGAGCGCTATTTCCCGGCAGGCGGCGGATCGATCTTCACTTTTGACATCAAAGGCGGCAAAAAAGAAGCATGGGCCTTTATCGATGCATTGAAGATCTTTTCATTACTGGCCAACGTTGCCGATGTGAAGTCTCTTGTCATCCATCCCGCCTCAACAACGCATTCACAATTGTCCGAAAAAGAACTGGAAGAGCAAAACATTCACCAAAATACGATTCGTCTGTCCATCGGAACAGAGCATATCGATGACATTTTGGAAGATCTTGAAAACGGCTTTAAAGCCGCAGCGAACAAATAAAGGAGAATCAAACTATGTCTAAGATTTATCAAGGCACACTGGGCCTCATCGGAAACACCCCTCTGGTCGAAGTCACCAATATAGAGAAAAGCCAAAACCTGGCAGCGAAAGTGATCGTCAAACTGGAATATTTTAATCCCGCCGGAAGCGTCAAAGACCGTATCGCTAAAGCGATGATCGAGGACGCCGAGGCCAAAGGCCGTCTCAAAGAAGGCTCTGTGATCATTGAACCCACCTCCGGAAACACAGGCATCGGACTGGCGGCTATCGCGGCTGCAAAAGGCTACCGGATCATTCTGACCATGCCTGAAACGATGAGCGTAGAGCGTCGGAATATTTTGAAGGCCTATGGAGCCGAACTGGTGCTGACCGAAGGCTCCAAGGGCATGAAGGGAGCCATTGCCAAGGCCGAAGAACTCGCAGAGTCGATACCCAACAGTTTTATTCCCGGGCAGTTTGACAACCCGGCGAACCCTGCCATTCACAAGGCCACCACGGGTCCGGAAATCTGGAAAGACACCGACGGGGAAGTGGACATTTTCGTGGCAGGCGTTGGGACAGGTGGAACGCTGACAGGCACAGGAGAATACTTGAAAGAACAGAAGCCGTCTGTTCGGATCGTTGCAGTCGAGCCGGATTCTTCGCCGGTGCTGTCAGAAGGCGTTTCCGGTCCTCACAAGATCCAGGGAATCGGAGCAGGGTTCGTGCCCAAGGTACTCAACACGTCCGTGTATGACGAGATCATCAGGGTCAAAAACGAAGACGCCTTTGCGACCTCAAAGCTTTTGACCAGAACGGAAGGGATCTCAACCGGTATCTCTTCCGGCGCTGCACTGTATGCCGCACTCCAGTTGGCTAAGCGGCCGGAAAATGCAGGGAAAACAATCGTTGCGCTCCTCCCGGACAGCGGAGACAGATA
>CADBRS010000193.1 GCA_902797125.1 uncultured Ruminococcus sp. | reverse complement strand
TGCTCCGCTCAACCATAATGAACGCGAAATAGCAGGGTACAGAGATGCGTTGAATCTAATTCATACGAGAAACGAAGAAATGTCATTGAACGAAGATCTGGTCCTCAATCTGCATCGGATCCTCCTGGAACAGACTGAATTGCCATACGGCGGGCAATATAAGACAGAAGACAATATCATTCGCGAGACATATTCTGATGGAACCAGCCGTGTTAGGTGGACTCCGGTTTCTGCAAAAGATACACCGGAAGCTATGAAGCAATTGTATTTGGCGTATTTGGTAGCTAGAGACGATTCGGAAATCGATCAGTTGCTTTTGATTCCTTGCGTGATACTCGATTTTCTTTGCATTCATCCATTCCGGGATGGCAACGGAAGGATGAGCAGATTGATCTCGCTGCTTTTACTGTACAAAAACGGATTTGATATTTCAAGGTATATTTCCTTCGAGGAACAGATCAATGCCATGAAAGGAAGTTACTATGAGGCATTGAAACAATCCTCTACTGGATGGCATGAAAACGCGAATGACTATATTCCGTTCATCGAAAACTTCCTGTATACGCTCTATTTGTGCTATAAAGAACTGGATAAGCGGTTTCTCACGCTAGGCACAAAAAAGATAAGCAAGAAAAAGCGTGTAGAAGGCGCTATCATGAATGCGTTTTTACCAATCAGCAAAGCAGAACTCCAAAACTTACTCCCGGATATTTCCGCAACGACAATCGAACAGGTACTGGGATCTATGCTCAAAGATGGGACAATCAGAAAAATAGGATCCACCAGAAATGCAAAATATATTAAGAATTAAAGTCAAAAAAAGCCGCTACTGCTCTGATTGTCTGTATAGGAGGTTTGCAATATGTTTCATAAAGCAACAGGCTTGAAACTTCTTGTAGGAACAACCTTGGAAGTTTCTTTCGAAGATGGAACGGTCAAACGATATGATATGCGCAAATTGTTTTCAAAGTACCCGCAGTTACGTGCGTTGGAAGACAGAACACTGTTCTTGTCGGCAAAACTGATCGGCGGGTACGGTATCATTTGGAACGATGAACTGGATCTCGAAACCGAGACTGTATATGTGGAAGGCGAGAGCAAAGTGTAAAAATAGCTGAGCTTCGTCATCAAAATAGACTTTTGAAATCACAAAAAAGCGACTAACCCAGAATCTGATTCCGGTTTAGTCGCTTTTTTGAATTGGTTTTGTATTATTGTCTGTTTTCTTAATTCCACTCGTCGATCAGTTCGTTGATCCTGGTGACGGCTTTGTCGATAATGTCTTGGTATTTCCAGTAAAGGGAAGTAAATCCAACGTCTCCGTAATGCAATTGAGCATATTGCTCGTATTCTGCGGTATAGCCGCCAAGACCGTGGATCAGTCCTACATCATAGGTGCGGGACTTGAAGATGATTTCCAGCATATCCCGGGACTCGGGTTCTCTGGTGCATCTGCCCATCATGACGACGTCGAAGAAGGCGGGATAGACGGTGTAGTAGGATTCCGCGGTCATGGCTTCCAGCACGAAAGACGTTATCTCGGGCGTCCGGTTGGATACGGGAATGGCCAAAAGACTGTCTCCGTGGGCAGAGATCAGATCGTAATACCTGGGTTGGTATTCGTCATATTTCGGGATCGGAAGGATCCCGTAATTCGTCTCCATATTGCGCAGCGTGTTGGCCAGTTTCACGGAATAGAAGAGGAACCCGATCTGGTTGTCCATAAATTTATTGGTCAGGCGGAAGTCCTCGATCCGGTCCGAGAGAGCATGGAAGGACTCATAAATGACAGTCTCATGGATCTCTGCCATGAGGTCGATGCTGTCTTCCGAACCGACTTCCGTGAAGAAATGTCCGGTCGAATTGATATCTGCAAATTTGCGCCCGGCGCCTACGAACATGAAAGAACCCACCGTCCGGTTGCCGCAGGTGCCGTACTGATCTGCTGCGGTCATGATGAGATCGCCGTCCAGATCGTTTTCGCAGATCTCGGCGTTGCGGATCAGGGCCTCCCAGGTCCATTGGCCGTCGGTCACCAGATCGTAGAAGTTATCCAGACCCAGATTGTCCCGGAGCACCGTCGAGAAGAAGACGACGCCCGTTTCGGATTTGTCCAGTACCAGCAGTTCGGATGACGCGAACTGAGTCACGTTTCCGAACGTGAAGGCTTTCAGAGAGTCCTGATTCCACCAGGGTTTTTCCAGATCCAGATAAGGCGTGTCGTCGCCTCTCAGGTTGTAGAAGTATTCATTGGTCCAAAGGGAAGAAATGTCGTTGGATCGCTGAACGATGAAATCGAAATCGTCGTCGCCCGTGTTGTATGCGAGCTTGACTTTGTTCGGGAGTTCCGTATTGGAGACTGCATATTCGGTCGTGATCAGGACCTTGTATTTTTCCTCGACATAGTGATTTCTTTCATATACCGCGTCTCCCACGACGTCCCCGGTCATGGTGTCGATGGCGATCTCCTCCCAGGGGATCCAGCCGTTTTCACCGGGTCCGCCTTCACCGAGCGTCCAGTGCAGGCAATGGATCTCTTCGTCGTTGAACGTGCGTTCAGGCAGGCTGGGTTGAATGCGTGTGTCGAGTTCCTTTTCTGTTTCGGTGGACGATTGCGAGCCGTCTGAACGGCCTTCGGTTTCATGCCCGTCAGATCCGGCCTGGCCGCAGCCAGAAAAGATCAGGAAGACCATCAGCAAGGAGAGCAGAAAAGACAGTGCGGAAATCGTTTTTCTCATAGATACCTCCATCGGAATAGGGTGGTCCGGATCAGCCCAGCGTGATGTCCAGGACCATCATCAGTACGAAGCCCAGCGCGAAAGCGATTGTGCCGGCGTTCGTATGCTTGCCCTGAGACATTTCCGGGATCAGTTCCTCGATGACCACGTAGATCATCGCGCCTGCGGCAAAAGCCTGCAAAAAGGGCAGGACAGTCACGACGGCGCGTGCCGCGAGAAGTGTCAGGACGGTCGCGACCGGTTCGACGGCACCGGACAGAGAACCAAGCAGGAACGTTTTGCCCTTTTTCATCCCCTCGGCCCTCAGGGGCATGGAGACGATGGCGCCTTCCGGGAAATTCTGAATGGCGATACCGATCGCCAGGATGAGTGCGGACGCAAAGCCTACGTCGTTGTTTTCCGCCAGCCAGCTGGCGCAGACGACCCCGACGGCCATGCCTTCGGGAATATTGTGCAAAGTCACGGCGAACATCAGTCGCGTCGTTTTTTTGAGTCCTCGCCGCGGACCTTCGGACTGATCGCCCAGATGCATGTGCGGCGTCACGATATCCAGAAGGAGCAGGAAACCGATCCCGGCGAGAAAGCCCAGACCGACGGGCAGAGAAGCCCATTTTCCGTTTTCAGCTCCTGCCTCGATGGCGGGTATCAGCAAACTCCATACCGAAGCCGCTACCATGACGCCGGCCGCAAAGCCGGACAGGATCTTCTGGACGTTTTCGGATAGCTGATCCCTCAGGAAGAAGACCATCGCGGAACCCAGCACGGTCCCCGCGAAAGGGATCAGGATGATCATGGTCAAATTCAAACCCATATGCGTTAAAACCTGATTTTTACGAATTGTTAGGAAATATGAAAGGGAATATCAGTTAGCCTCGAAAGCCCAGCGGCCGCGCCGGAAGATCGGGACGGTCCGTCCGTCAGACGTCAGGGCGTCGATGTCCAGTCCCTCGTATCCGATCATGAAATCGACGTGGATCATGGAATCGTTGATGCCCAGTTTGCGGCATTCCTCCAGCGATTTGTGTTCGAAATCACGAATGGTGTCCGCAAAACCCATGCCCAGCGCCAGATGGCAGGCGGCGTTTTCGTCGAAGAGGGTATTGAAGAAGAGCAAGCCGGACTCCGAAATCGGGGAGTTGACCGGAACGAGCGCGCATTCGCCCAGGTAGGCGGCGCCTTCGTCCATAGAGATCATCTGCTCGAGCAGAGACTGGTTCTTGCCGGCCTTGACTTCCACGGCTTTTCCGTTTTCGAACCGGACCGAGAAGTCCTCGATCAGCTCGCCGTGATAGGACAGCGGCTTGGTGGCGTACACGATGCCTTCGGCCTTGCCTCTCATCGGGGAGATGAAGCATTCTTCGGACGGGATGTTCGGGTTGAATGTGACGCCCGGGATCGTTTTGTCAGCTCCGCCTTTGAATTCGGCTTCCGGGATCATGCCGACCGTCAGATCCGTGCCGTTGTCGCCTTTGTAATGAAGCTCCCGGATCCCGAGGCTGTTCAGATAGGCACAGCGAGCCCGCAGGTCTTTGTTGTGATCTGCCCATGCCAGGATTGGATCGTCCGTCACGCGGGACGTGAAAAGGATAGCTTCCCAGAGTTTCTCGATCGCCTGGCCTTTGGACAGTTCGGGAAACAGCTTCTTGGCCCAGGCAGCGCCCGGAACGGCCGCGATACACCATTGGTATTTGTTGTCCATGGCGTCCCTGTAGGGCTTGACGATGGGATAGCTCTTCTGATTGGCCTTGGCCAGTTTTGCCTGGTTGATCCCTTTCAGTCCGTCCGGGTCTGAGGACTCCAGATAGATGCGGCAGGGAAGCTTGTCCACGTAGTACTGCAGTCTGGCTTTTTCCCACTCTTTGACCTCTGCCAGAGTCTTGACGGACTGATGGCGGACGTGGAGCTTTTGGAGCGGCTGATAGTCGAAGCGGACAATCACTTCGGAAGCACCCGCTTTGTAGCATTCGTCGACCAGAAGCTCGACGAAACGGGGCTGATCCAGGTCGCATACGATGACCACTTCCTGCCCCTTCTGGATATTGACGCCGGCTCTTGCGATGAGCCTGGCATAATTGCGTAAAACCGTTTGT